>NZ_CFIDRX010000004.1:3183-63646 GCF_984433645.1 Marisediminitalea sp. | reverse complement strand
CGCTGGATGATGACTGAGCAAGGCAAGTACTGGGCTGACTTTGGCACCTTGCTGGAAGTGGAAAAGTACCACAATGAAAAGCGCTGGGAGGTAACTACCGGCCTGGTAATGGAAAAAGAGATTGGGCAAACCAGCCTGACCGTGAATACGCTGCTGGTATATGAGTGGGGAGACGTACCTGATCAGGAATTAAAAACGCAGCTGCGGGTAAAATACCGGTATCGATGGATGCCCCTGTTGCAGCCTGCAGTTGAGTTGTACACCGGGGACGATTTTGTTGGCATCGGCCCTGCGTTTATGGGGATCAAGCGATTTGACAGTCGTCGCCAGTTAAAATGGGAGCTGGGTTTTATCGCCGCCATTGACAGTGTGAGTAAAGACCATTCGCTGCGCTTCTCTCTGGAATATGAGTTTTAGCGCGGTAACAGTACCGCGCTAACGGCCCTTCATTATTCAACAACCCCATTAAAGTAGATGGATGATTCCTCAACGAATACATCAATAACATCATTAAACTCATCTACGTCGTCTTTGGGCAAACGCGTTTGCGGCATGTCCAGCGTAGTGGTGACTTCAATATGATTAGGTTTGACCAACCTGACTTTGCGGGTTAATTCACCAAAACGCGTTGTTAGCTTTAGCGCTGCCGGCTGGCTGCGTACTTTCCAGCCCGGTGGCAAAAACAGATTGTAGGTCGAGTCGATATTTAACCCCGGGAACCCATAGCCAAAAGGCGCTTCCGACAACTTCATCAATCCCAGTTCGTAACGTACCCAGGCATCGTATTCGGTAAGCACAAACTCTTCTGCAACATCAAAATAGGGCTCATATTCCGTATTGCTTTTCACGATGAGTGGATTGCCGATAGCATCGATTCCCTCTACCTCAAACGTGGGCGACACACCCGTTGCAACCACATCCTCGTACACCGACGTCAGCCACTTGTTCTGCTCTTCAGTGTTTTTACTGGCAAGGTTGCTACGCATCGAGCTGGCATACTCATTGGAAAACGTAACCGTCTGCTGTTCAGTTTGTCCCCCGCCTGGCGTGTAGTGAATATCGGTAATCTGATTAACCAACCAGCGGTGTGTCGATTGCGGCAACAACGCTGGCACCGGAGCGGCCGCTTGCTTGAGAGGTAGCGAAACATGTCCCTGGATCCAGTCTGAAACATAACGCCAATCACTGTAAGCATCGGTGGCATCCAGACAATAATCATTGCCAATTAACTCAAAGCACGCCACAGCGTGATCAAAATAGCTCATGCCCGGTAAAGCAACCGGAGCAAGAGATTCCCGGTCTGTAGACACCAGTACCGGGTAAGCGGGTACGCCAATCTCATTTAACAATGCAACCAAGACAACGGTTTTATCTTTGCAGTCGCCATAGCGGTTGTAAATAGTGTCATCTACCGCATGCGGCACAATAGCATGCCCGTTATCCGACATAGAGACATAGCGGATATCCCTGGCAGTAAACTCATGAATTGCCGATATTTTTTGTTTAACAGACATATCTGCAGTCAGCAGCATGTCCAGTGTTTCTGCCACGCTGGACTGACTCGCCAGCGCCTGTTCGAAGCCTTTATTTACCCGGGTGATCAGTCCATTCCAATCAGGTGTG
This sequence comes from Marisediminitalea sp., assembly GCF_984433645.1. NCBI lineage: Bacteria > Pseudomonadati > Pseudomonadota > Gammaproteobacteria > Alteromonadales > Alteromonadaceae > Marisediminitalea > Marisediminitalea sp. The sequence continues at coordinate 62,023 of NZ_CFIDRX010000004.1, read as the reverse complement.
GTAGTAACAAACACTTGCCCAATCTGATCAAGCCAGTTCACGTTTTCGCTTGATTTCAGTGCGGCCAGTTCGGTTCCTGAACACACTAAGGTTTGTTCGTCGCGATCACACGTGAGTACGTCATTGAAAACGTTATAATCAAAATACGCGCCGTCTTTAGCACTTACGGTTAAGCGGTATTCTCTGACAGGCGAAAACTGTTGCGGGAAATGCGTTCTCGACCAGTCTTCAATGCCTTTTGTGCGATCATGCGTAACGGTATAGGAAAGTACGGTCATGCCCTTTTCCTGCAAGCCAGGAAAACTGATCACCTTGCGTTTACCATCCGTGAAAATATTGTATCTATCGTCTTCAATTTCTTTAATATTTTCTGCAGTTACCCTGGTAATTCGGCCTTCTGTCGTTACCGAAAAGGCCTGAAGATCGGTCACCGTTTCTGACAGTAGATTGTAATTCAGGGTTTCATACCCCGACTCCTGCACCAGCGCTTTGGTCGGGTAATACCAGGCTTTCGTTACCTTGGTAACGATTTTATTGGCGTAGATTGTGTGATTTACATCGGTATAGACTTTGGTTAAGGATTCGGTGTCAAACTCATCGGCGCTTGCCATCCAGCCCTGTGCCATTGAGGTTAACGTGGTTGCGCTGTTGTTTTCAGCGTCTGACACAGGGACTGCCGACGCAAACTGCGTCCAGAGCAACGCACCACAGCCTAGGAGTATCTGTTGAATGGATTTACTGTTCATAGCGTTTAAGTCCCTGCGCCTGGCGGAGGAAACCCGCTTCTTGTTCTTTATAGGTCAGTTTAGTGGTACTCAGGTAGCCATAGAGCTCATAAATATGGTCATCGACACGAATGAAGTGATGAGTGGCAATGGTGGGATCGCCCATACTTGTGCCTTTACAGATGACAAATGACTCAACCTGAAGTGTGCCGGCCGTTAGCGTCCTGTTCTCTGAACAAGACTTAACATTGAAATCCTCATAATTTTGACCAATGCGCCACTGGGCAAGGTCAGTAAGGGAATAATCCGGGTCGTGATCAAACGCAATGAAATACTGAAAATCCAGCGGGCCAGCAATTTCAAATAACCCGCTACCATCTGAAAATGTGCCAATTTCGACTTTATGCCAACCAGATTCTACAACTGACAGCTGAATGGTCTGTTGTTCATCTGTGATCACCGTATTGGTAGCTAATGGCGCCACCTTTGCAAGAAACGGGGTTAATACCATGTTGTAACTTAAAAACACCATAAAAGGCACACCCAATACAACAAACGGCCATTGCCACCAGGCATAGCCACCGAAGTATCTGCGCCGAGGATTAGCCACTGCGTCTCGCAGGCTATCCATGCGCTTATTCAGCAACGCAAAACACCCTGCCCAAAGCAATAATCCGAACAAAACCCAACCAACTGAAATATCGATTTTGCTGGTGATGGCAAAAAACAAACCAATGCCACAAGTTAGAATTAGCCACAAACGGTTTGTCCAGTCACTCCACCCCTTCAGGTTTTGCGCTTGCTCCGCCTCTTCAATGGCGCTCAGTAAACGGGGCAACATAAAAACCTGGGCTAAAAATACCAAAGGCACCAAGAACCAGGCCAACGGGGTAAATTCTTTGTTGAAGGCCCGTTTTAAGTCTCGGGTGGCGGTAACGCACCAAAAGCAGGTGTAAATCCCAAATGTGCAAAAATGCAGTAGAAATTCCAGCGCAATATGGCGACCGGGTTTTAGCGCAGGCAGGCTTTCAGTCTCCGTCACCGGGGGCAAAACTGTGTCAGTCACGTCTGACATCCTTATCATTATTAACCACTTATCGAGTTATACCAGATGCCCGTTGCGATGAAAACACAAATCACCTCAAGCTAAGTTTTCCTTAAGTTTCGCCCTTTACACTGCAACACAGTGTGAAATTCGAGGAACTACTTAATGCGTCATTTCCCCCGCATTACCCGAAAACTGTGTTTACCTGTGCTTATTGTCGCAACACTCCTGACCCAGGGTGTCATGGCCAAACAACCAGCGCCTGATCTTCTGCTCACCACCGCAACTGGGCAACATAAACTGTCTGATTATCAGGGACAGGTCGTCTATCTGGATTTCTGGGCCAGCTGGTGTAAGCCCTGTCAGCGCTCTTTCCCGTGGATGAATGCCATGCAGCAAAAATACGCTGGTCGTGGCTTTACCGTTGTGGCCATTAATGTCGATACCGACCGTAAACTTGCAGACCAATTCCTTTCAATGTTGCCTGCCACTTTTCCCGTGGCGTTTGATCCCGAAGGGACCGCCCCTGCACTTTACAAAGTGCCGGGTATGCCCACCAGCTATCTCATTGACCACACAGGCCAGTTACGACTGGCCCATCAGGGTTTCCACATACAGAAACAAGATCAGTATGAGCAGGAAATCGTTGCCCTTTTAGAAGAAATGGAGTCATCACAATGAAGCGTAAAACATTATATGTTTCGGTGTTAATTGCACTTAGCCAACTCGGTGGTTGTGCCTCATTGGGCGTGCAGCCCTGGGAGCGGGACCTGTTGGCCAAAGACGAAATGGCGCTGGGAGCCGAAGGCATCGACCTTGGGTTAGATGACCATATTTATTTCAGTAAGGAAGCAACCAGCGGTGGTCGTTCCTTTGCGGGAGGTGGCTGCGGATGCAACTAAATCATAAAGGCTCAATTGCTACTGCACTGGCGGGCGCAACATGTGCGCTGCTTGGACAATCTCCGGCACACGCAGACACCGATTCCTCCGTGTTAAAAGACTGGAAGTTCGACACTGCGATTTTATATTACGGTGAAACGGATCGCGTGAGCCTGGCAGAAGGCGTGATCAGCGCAACGAAAACGAATAATGATGACAGTATCTTCAACGTAAAACTGGTACTCGACACCCTGACCGGCGCGTCTGCTAACGGCGCAGTTCCCCAACCTACAGTCCAGACCTTCTCACGGCCATCCGGTAAAGACTCGTATCAGGTAGCAGCGGGCGAAACCCCTTTGGATGATACTTTCAGGGATACCCGCGTTCAGGTCGCTTCGTCATGGATGCAGCCTTTTGCTAAAACCTGGCGCGGTACCGCCGGTATCAATGTTTCTCGCGAGTACGATTACATGTCACTGGGCGTAAATGGCTTATTGGAAAAAGACTTATTCCAGCGCAATACCACGCTATCGGCCGGTTTGTCTTATCAGTTCGACAGCATTGACCCCGTTGGTGGCAAACCCACGCCATTGTCGAGCATGCTTATCCCCAGTGACAATTCAGATTCTGACGAGGATACGGGTCAGTACAGCAAAAATGGCAGTGACAACAAAACAACAATGGATTTGCTGTTTGGTGTCACCCAGGTGATTAACCGGCGCATGCTAATGCAATTCAACTTCGGTCTGAGTGTTGTTGACGGTTATACCACAGACCCCTACAAAGTGCTGAGCGTCATCGATGCTAATGGGGTAACACAGGACATAATCTATGAAAACCGTCCCGATACGCGCACCAGGCATTCATTTTTCTGGCAGACCAAATACGCACTGGATAGTGGCGTGGCAGACGTGTCGTACCGTTTTGCAACGGATGACTGGGACATAAACTCCCATACCATCGACTCGAGACTGCGCTTCAATTTATCGGATCGCAGCTACATTCAGCCCCACTTTCGCTATTACCAACAATCGGCTGCGGACTTTTATCAACCGTTTGTGAATCAGTCGGCTCCGTTGCCAATGTACGCCAGTGCAGATTACCGAGTTGGCGAAATGACTGCATATACGGTGGGTCTGAAGTACGGTCGCAAACTCGACAACGGACATGAATGGGCTGTTAGGGCTGAGTATTACCAGCAGGACCCGAAAAATGCCGGATTCGACCAACCCGGTGTCCTCGCTGATTTGGACCTCTACCCCAGCGTAAAAGCCGTTATACTGCAGTTTAACTATCATTTTTAGTGACAACAATAATGGCTGAACAACTGCATCCGGCGGCATTACCGCCGGTCACTATTTCACCAAAAGAGGGCTTTTTCCTGGGTGAATTTGACGCTATGGCCAGCCCCTGCGAGCTGCTCATAGAGACGCAAGACACACATATCGCCCGCTCAATCGCAGCACTGGCGGCACGGGAAGCCAAACGCATTGAACACAAATTCAGCCGTTATCGCCCGGACAGTGTGGTTTCACATATCAACTGTGCTGACGGAGCGGCAGTTGAGATAGATGACGAAACTTACCGGCTGCTTAACTTTGCTAATACCTGTTTTTCATTGAGCAACGGCCTGTTTGACGTGACCGCCGGCGTGCTGCGTAAGGCCTGGCGATTTGATGGCAGCGATAACGTGCCGGAAGAGGACACGGTCACGCCGTTACTGGCGAACATAGGGTGGCAACGCACACAACTAACGGAAACCCACTTCACCCTGCCGCCTGGCATGGAAATCGATTTGGGCGGTATTGGCAAAGAATACGCTGTAGACAAGGTTGCAGGCAGCATTAAAGCCAGCTACCCGGGTATTTCGACTGTGGTTAACTTTGGTGGAGACATTCAGGTCACCGAACGTCGCAGACTGGATAAACCCTGGTTGATTGGCATCGAAAATCCAGTATTAGCCAGTGATGCATCTACCATAGTCAAAATCTATCAGGGAGGGTTGGCAACCAGCGGTGATGCTCGCCGCTTCCTACTTAAAAACGGCAAACGCTACAGCCATATTCTGAATCCGTTTACGGGCTTTCCGTTAGAGAACCCGCCGCGCTCTGTTACCGTCGCTGCTGACAACTGCACGCAAGCGGGCCTGATAGCTACCCTGTCAATGTTACAGGGAGCCCAGGCCAAATCATTTTTAACCTCGCAGCGCGTGACCCACTGGATATACGACTGACGGTTTACACGCACCTCAGTCTTCAGATACCTGTACCGCATGGCCGAGAGTCTGCGTAATAATCTGGCGAATATGATTGCCCAATTCTCGAAAAAATATGCGTCCGGGGGCCGTATTCCGCCATATCAAATTATGCTGCCGTTCGATGGGTTTATCTTTCAGCTCGCACACGTGCAGTTCATCAGGTCTGTGCAATTCTGAGTGCACATAAAGCCCGGGTAGAAAAGATACGCCCATGCCCATCACCACCATCTGACGCAAGGTATCCAGACTGGTACCCTCGTAGTCGCGTGCTAGCTGCGCGCCGATTTCACCGCAGATGTCTTGTACCTGGTGATGAAAATGGTGGGTATCTTCCAAGGCCAGCACGGTTTCTCCACGTATTTGCTCAGCATCCACAAACTTTGTGCCCGCCAATGGATGGTCACTGGGCATAACGAACTTTAGGGGCTCAACAAACAGCTTAGAAACGATGAGTTGCGATGACTCCTGAGAGGACGGTGATATAATTAAGTCGTAGTCACCATTAAACAAACCTTGTATAAGCTGCGAGGGTGCCGCTTCACGCACGTAAAACTTTAACTTCGCGTAGCGTTGGTGCAGCTCCGGCAGAATATAAGGCAGCAAATACGGTCCCAGTGTGGGAGGAATGCCCAGGCGATAAGTGGTTTGCGCGCCACCGGCCAGATCTTTGGCTTTCTCCTCAAAACGCACAGAGGCCTGCAGCGTTTCTTCAGCGAAGGGCAGCAACACACGCCCTTCCGGCGATAACAAGGTGCCACTTCGCGATCGTTCAAACAACGCGATCCCCAGTGACTTCTCCAACGCATTGATTTGCGCCGTCAGGGTTGGCTGGCTAATGCCTAACACCTGAGCGGTACGCCGATAACTGAGATTTCGCGCCAATGCCACGAAATAACGCAGTTGTGTATTGGTTGCGCCTTTTGAACTGGATGCCATATCTAACCAAACATGTATAAAAATAAATCCACTTATAGAATTAGACTATCACGAAGTAAGGTATTTTTCTATTAGCCTATCAGGTAAAACTAAGATGTTGTTTTAAAAATGTGAATAAAATTATTTAGGAGTGACAAAATGGAACACGTAATTTCTGGTGTCGCTAAATTTCAGAAAGAAGTTTTCCCCAATAAAAAAGCCGCTTTCCAAAAATTAGCTAACGGCCAAAATCCGGAAGTCTTATTCATTACTTGCGCGGATTCTCGCATCGACCCAAACCTGGTTACACAAACCGAGCCGGGTGATCTGTTTATTTGCCGTAATGCCGGTAACGTTGTACCGCCTCACAGTAACCAAACAGGCGGCATGACGGCTTCTATCGAGTTTGCTGTTGCGGCATTAGGCGTAAGCCACATCGTTGTATGTGGTCACTCTGACTGTGGTGCAATGAAAGGCGCTATCAACACAGAAGCCCTGTCTGCCCTGCCTCATGTTAAAGAATGGCTTGGTCACTGCCGCGTAGCAACCGAAGTGGTTAAAGAGCGTTGCGGTTGCAGTGAATTAAACGCCCAGGAACACTTACAACTGGTTACCGAAGAAAACGTAGTCCAGCAAATGCAGCATCTGCGCACTCATCCTGCAGTTGCGGCAAAAATTGCTACTGGCCATGTAAAACTACACGGCTGGTTCTACAACATCGAAACCGCGGCCGTTACTTGCTACGACGAAGAGTCAGGTAAGTTTGCGCCAATGAGTGAAACCTACGCAGAAGAAATGCTGGCGACCAGCGAATAACGAAATCAGTAGGGAACAATTATGAAAAATTTACTAACCAATGTTAGAGGCGACCTTACCGGCGGTTTAACCGCTGGTATTGTTGCCTTGCCGTTGGCCCTTGCCCTCGGCGTAGCCTCGGGCGTTGGCCCGATGGCGGGTTTGTACGGTGCCATTGCCGTGGGCTTCTTCGCTGCCCTGTTTGGTGGCACACCGTCACAAATCTCCGGGCCTACTGGCCCAATGGTCGTTGTTCTGGCCGGCTTGTTTGCCAGCTTGTCCGGCGACGTCGAACTTATTTTTACGGCCGTCATGCTGGCTGGTATTTTCCAGATAGTGTTTGGCTTTTTGGGTGTGGGTAATTACATCCGCCTGGTGCCCTACCCGGTTATTTCCGGATTCATGACCGGCATCGGTGCCATCATTATTATACTGCAAATCGGGCGTCTGCTGGGCCACGAGCCACCGGGCGGCACCTTGGGTGCGCTGGGTTATTTACCTACAGCACTGGCCGACATTAATTTCTCTACCCTGATTTTAGGTGTAGGTACACTGGTTATTGCTTACAAATGGCCTGCCAGCCTGGGTAAATATATCCCAGGTGCTCTGGCTGCGCTGATCATTGGTACGCTGGTAAGCCTGTTTGCCTTCGAAGTGCCGGTTCTGGGTAACATTCCTACGGGTCTGCCAAGCCTTCATTTACCTGTGTACAACCAGGAAAAACTGCTGCTTGTACTTGAAGCTGCATTTATTCTGGCCGTGCTGGGCGCTATCGACAGCCTGTTAACATCACTGGTTGCCGATAACATGACACGTACACGTCACGACAGCAGCCAGGAGCTGATTGGTCAGGGTATCGGTAACACGGTATCGGGTCTGATTGGCGGTATTGCAGGCGCAGGTGCAACCATGCGTACGGTTGTAAACATCCGTAGCGGCGGTAAAGAGCGTCTTTCAGGAATGATCCACGCGCTGGTTCTGTTAGCTATCGTATTGGGATTAAGCCCGCTGGCAAGTGTGATCCCTCACGCTGTACTGGCTGGTATTCTGGTAAAAGTAGGTCTGGACATTGTTGACTGGAGCTACATCAAACGTGCTCACACGGGTCCACGCTGGGACTTTGCTCTGATGCTGCTGGTATTGGGCCTGACCGTATTTGTTGACCTGATCACGGCGGTAGGTGTGGGTGTTGTACTTGCAGCGCTGGCCTACGTTCGTCAAATTGCACAGCTGCAAATCGATGAACTGCGCAAGATCCCTGACACCCTTAACGATCCGAAAGAAAATGCCTTACTTGAAAAAGCGAAAGGCAAAGTGAGCATTTTCAGTTTTGGCGGTCCGTTGAGCTTTGGTGCAGCAGCTGACCTAGGTCACCATGTGCGTGAGCACGTGAAGCCAGGCTCACAGGTACTCATACTGGACTTTTCGCGCGTGCCTACTATGGACGTTTCAGCGGCGATGGCTGTTGAAACCGTGACGTCCGATGCGAAAGCATCTGGCCGAAAACTGTATGTTAGCGGTGCCAGCGAAGAAATCCTCACGGTATTACACAAAATTAATGCCTCATGGCCTGAAGTTGATACCTATCCATCATTAACGGAGGCGCTTGAAGCGGCGACGACATTGTTGGAGGAATCAGGCTCAAAGGAAGACAAGCGTCTGAATAAGCAGGCGCTATCTCACGCATAATCGCAACACCTGTATTAGGCGCATCATAATGATGCGCCTAAATGTCTTGACACATTCCCCTCTCCGTCCGCTACACTAACTACGTGTCTTTTTTACGTTTATTGGCTTATAAGTGTCTGAAAACAACGGTGTGCTAGCCAGAATCAAAGATAAATACGCAGAACTGTCTCCCTCTGCCCGAACCATTGCAAATTACCTGCAACAGTTCCCGCTGACCATTATTAGCGACTCCACGTCAGAAATTGCCGCTAAAACCAATACGTCAAAGGCCACGGTGAGCCGCTTGTTCAGACAGCTTGGCTATGCCTCGCATCAGGATGCCAAACAGGACGTGGTACTGCAGCGAGACGCGGGTATCCCGGTGAAACAAATCCTTGATCAGCACGATTACGTTGCTGCTGAGCTGGGCAATTTACAACGCACCCTTGAGGCTATTCCAGCGGAACAAATCAATCAGGTTGCCGAGTTACTGGCTAACGCTCCCAGGATCACGCTGATTGGCTATCGCAACAGTTATCCGGTAGCCCTGCACTGCCGCCAGCAGCTCAAACAGATTCGCCCGAACGTACGTTTGCTGCCTCAACCGGGTCAAAGCCTGAGTGAAGACATCATGGACCTGTCAGCCGATGAAATCATACTGGTATTTGGCTTTCGCCGACGTCCACGTATTTTTGCCCGCATGATGGAAGCCCTGCCCCCGGAGCGAACGCTATTATTCACGGACCCCACCGGCCAGGTATACCAGGACAGAGTAAAACACTTATTATTGTGTCAGTTGGGTAACCAGTTTGCCTTTGACAGTTATGCTGCCCCAATGAGTCTGGTATCGGTTATTTGCAATCAGGCTTACACCTTATTAGGCGATGAAGGTGATCGTCGTGTCTCTACCATTACGTCACTCTATGCTCAAATGGGTGAACTGGATCCCGAATAACCCACTTGTTAACGAAATCACATAAATTTAACAAACGTTTCACTTGACTTAACCTTGAAACGATTGTTTCATAGAGCTATCCCCCTGCAACATTTCAGCTCATGAAACACCATAGCGTAGAATCGCCATTTGTTTGGGTGCCTGACACTCAGTACAACAGTCAAACCAGCGTGCCATCGACCCACGATAAGGCAGGTCAACCCTTGTCTGGTCAACGCCTCGCCGTTAAAGATCTGTTTCATATTGCAGGTCTACAAACTACCGCCGGCAATCCGGATTGGGCGGCAAGTCACGACATAGCCAAAGAAACCGCTTCTGCTGTTAGCTTATTATGTAATGACGGAGCAACGCTGGTTGGCAAAACCATTACCGATGAACTGGCTTACAGCCTGAATGGCCAGAATATCCATTACGGCACGCCCGTCAATCCGGTCACACCAGACCGTTTGCCAGGCGGCTCGTCCAGCGGTTCAGCGACGGCGGTGAGTGCCGGATTAGCGGATATTGGCTTAGGCACAGATACCGGTGGCTCTATTCGTGTCCCTGCCAGCTACAACGGCTTGTTCGGATTACGTCCTACACACGGGCTGGTTGACACTGACGGTTTGGTCGCGCTTGCGCCCGGATTTGATACTGTAGGCATCATGACGAGGGATCTGAACACACTGGCGACGTCAATGCAGAGTTTTCTGGCAACGAAACCCCAGATCGCGCTTACTTCACCTGCGCTGCGTCCATTAAACGCCGCCATTCAACGGGCTGAACATGGTGCTCAAATTAACGCCTGGCTGAAAACGTGCTCCCTTGAACAGCAGGCTGCTGAAGACGCAGAGCTTGAATCACTCGCGTTATCTGAAGCGTTTCGCGTGCTCCAGGGGAACGAGATTTGGCAACAACACGGCGAATGGATAACCCGCCATGCACCGGTTTTCGCCAGTGACATTGCCGAACGGTTCAACGCGTGTGCTCAAATCACAACGCATGACGTAACCGAAGCAAAAAGCGTACAACAACGCGTGAAGCAGTGGGCCGAACACACCATTACTTCAAACGCTATTGTTGTATTACCCACAACACCCGGTTGCGCACCGTTACTCAGTACACCAGCGCCAGCCTTGGGTGAATATCGAAAACAACTATTAAATTTAACAGCCATTGCCGGCCTGGCCGGTTTGCCGCAACTACACCTGCCGTTATTCTCCCTGAATGGCGCACCTTGCGGTTTATCGTTCATTGGGCCAGTCAACAGCGACTTAGCGCTGATAGCTTTGGCACAAACCCTACTGGAAAAGTAAAGCATGACAACAACACAATATACTGCATTTACTGCCCCCCACTACGCAGCGTCGACGGTGGGCAACGAAATCCTACAACGCGGTGGCACAGCCATCGAGGCCATGGTTGCCGCAGCAGCCTCTATCGCCGTGGAATATCCTCATATGAATGGCCTTGGCGGTGACGGCTTCTGGCTGATTAGCGAACCCGGTAAAGCGCCCGTTGCAATCGATGCCTGTGGCACCGCTGCCGCACTGGCAACCCCTGCATTTTATGAGGGCAAAACAGCGATTCCCTCTCGAGGCGGACAAGCGGCACTGACCATGGCCGGTGCCGTAGCAGGTTGGCAAAAAGCGCTCGATATCAGTGCTGGATGGCAATCCGCTATGCCACTATCTGAATTGTTGGAAACCGCTATTAGTCAGGCGAGCTGGGGAATCGAAGTGACACAAAGCATGTCAGACGCCAGCTTTAAAACCTATGACGAACTGGCCCACGACGAACACTTTGCTCCTTTTCTGATCAAAGGCAAGGCACTCAAAAAAGGCAAGATTGTGAAGCTGACACAGCTCTCAGCAACCTTGCAACACCTGGCCGACAAAGGTCTGAATGATTTTTACCAGGGTGATATCGCCCATCAGTTGGCCGCAGATTTAGAAGACGCAGGTTCACCCATCCGTCTGGCCGATTTCCAGCAATATCAGGCTCTGCAAGTGTCGCCGCTGTCTGTTACCACAAAACTGGGCAAACTGTATAACCTCCCCGCCCCTACTCAGGGGATTGCGTCTTTGATTATTCTGGCCCTGTACGACCGCGTTGTACACAAAGGTAAAACCGACGCCGATATGGTGCATTTGCTGATTGAATGCACCAAGCAAGCGTTTATCAAACGCAACCAGTTTGTGACCGATCCAAGTCGTCTTTCCGCTGACTTTGACAGCCTGTTAACCGATGACGCGCTGGATGAGATGGCTGCAAACATAGAACTTGAGAGCGCTTTGCCATGGCCTCATGAGGCGAAAACCGGTGACACCATCTGGATGGGCGCCTGTGACAACCAGGGCCGTATGGTGAGCTACATTCAAAGCCTGTACTGGGAGTTCGGCAGTGGCGTAGTAAGCCCGCAAACCGGCATTGTATGGAACAACCGGGGCACGTCATTCAGTCTTGAGCCCGGCCACCTGCAATATCTGCAACCCGGTATGAAGCCATTCCATACGCTGAACCCGGCGTTTGCGGAATTACACGATGGCCGCCGAATCAGTTACGGCACCATGGGCGGTGAAGGTCAACCCCAAACCCAGGCTGCGCTGTTTAGCCGGTATGCCTATCACAATCAGCCGCTGGACAAAGCAATTTCCCTTGGCCGTTGGTTATTAGGGCGTACCTGGGGTGACCAGTCTCACAACCTTAAAGTTGAACGTGATGTGGCTGAATATGTCGGCGATGACCTGATCGGCCGCGGGCATGACATGGTTGTAGTCGACGCCTGTAATGAACTAATGGGCCACGCCGGCGCGGTAGTATTACACCCGGATCACCGCACCGAAGCAGCCACCGATCCACGCAGCGATGGCAAGGCCTTCGCACAACGTTTTCAGCCAGCAGCAGAGGCTTAATTAATGCAAGTGTTATTCGATTTACTCCCCACTATTTTAGCCCTGTTAGCCACAGGTGTTTTCGCAGGCCTGTTAGCCGGTTTACTGGGTGTCGGTGGTGGCATAGTCATTGTGCCTGTCCTGTATTTTCTGTTTCAGGCTCTAGGGGTAAGCGCCGATTCAGCTATGTTGATTGCAACGGCAACCTCGCTGGCAACCATCATTCCAACGTCGGTAAGTTCAATCAAGGCGCACCGGGCCAAGGGCAATGTAGATGTCGAACTACTCAAACGCTGGGGGCCGTTTATATTATTAGGCGTATTGCTGGGAAGCTACGCCGTTACTCAAATCGACGGCGAAGTCCTGACCCTGATGTTTGGTATTATCGCCAGCCTGTCTGCGGTAAACATGTTTGTAGGCAGCAAATCAGCCTGGTTTAACGACCTGCCCGGTGCCATTGGCCAGCGAATCATTGCGGCGTGCATTGGCCTGTTCAGCGCAATGGTCGGTATTGGTGGCGGTACCCTGACGGTGCCGACACTGACGTTTTGTAATTACCCTGCTCACCGTGCGGTGGGTACGGCAGCTGCAGTAGGATTGATTATTTCGCTTCCTGCCGCAATCACCATGTTAGCGCTTGGTCAAACACCCGCTGACGCCCCAACCGGTACGTTTGGTTTAGTTAACCTGATAGGGTTCGCCGCCATTGTGCCGCTAACTGTGCTATTTGCGCCTGTCGGCGCGGGCCTGGCCAGCAAGCTGGATGCCGCCAAACTGAAAAAAGTGTTTGCGGTCGTGTTGCTGATCACCGGCGTGCGCATGCTTGCCCAAAGCTTACTTTAGGAGCAACGATGAAGCCTTTAACTCTTCCTCCACGTTTATTGATGGGCCCCGGCCCGATTAACTGTTACCCACGCGTTCTGCAAGCCATGTCTCATCAGTTGGTCGGTCAGTACGACCCGGCTATGACCGGTTGCATGAATGAAGTCATGTCTCTTTATCGCGATGTGTTTGACACTCAAAACCAGCACACGGTGCTGGTTGATGGGACGTCCCGTGCAGGTATCGAAGCCGTATTAGTGTCGTGCATTGAACCCGGCGATAAAGTGCTGGTGCCTATATTTGGACGTTTTGGTCACCTGTTATGTGAAATTGCCGAGCGAGCCGGTGCCGATGTCCACAGTATTGAAGTGCCCTGGGGTGAAGTATTCGAGCCTGAGCAAATTGAAGCAGCTATAAAGCAAGTGCAACCCAAGGTACTGGCAGTGGTTCAGGGCGATACCTCTACCACCATGTTACAACCGTTGGAACACCTGGGCGAAATCTGTCGCCGCTATGACGTATTGTTTTACTCCGATGCTACCGCATCAATTGGCGGTAACCCGTTCCACACGGATGACTGGGGTCTCGACGCCGTGTCGGTGGGCTTGCAAAAATGCCTCGGCGGCCCGTCTGGTAGTGCCCCAATTACATTGAGCGAGCGCTATGTTGACCTCGTTCGTACCCGCCACCACATCGAAGCCGGTATTCGCGAAGACAGCCACCAGGCAGCAAGAGGCAGCCGCATTCGCTCTAACTATTTCGACATTCCCATGATCCTCGATTACTGGGGAGAGTCACGCCTTAACCACCACACTGAAGCCGCCTCCATGCTGTTTTGTGCGCGTGAATGTGCCATAAATCTGCTGGAAGAAGGTATCGAAGCTAGCATCAAACGCCATAAAACAGCCGGTGATGCCATGCTGGCAGGTATCCAGGCAATGGATTTAATGCCGTTTGGTAACCTGAGCCACAAAATGAATAACGTGGTAGGTGTAGAGATTCCTGACTGCGTTGATGGTGAAGCCATTCGCCAGCAGTTGTTACTGGATTTCAACATAGAAATTGGCACCAGCTTTGGCCCGCTGAAAGGTCGTATCTGGCGCATTGGTACCATGGGTTATAACGCGCGTCAGGACGCCGTTCTGCACACCTTACAATCTCTGGAGACTGTATTGCGTCGCGCCGGACACAAAATGGCACTGGGCGAAGGGGTCGACGCTGCACTGGGTGTATACGCCAGTGCGGGAGCCAGCTATGAATGAGTTTGCTGAGCTGGCCCATGAGGTGCTCAACCGTTGTGACCAACTTGGGCTTATCAGCCAATCTCCGGGTATGGTTGACCGCCGGTATCTGACGCCTCAACACAGACAAGCCAATGACCTGGTAGCGCAGTGGATGCAACAGGCGGGCATGCAAACCTGGCAGGATGCTGCTGGGAATCAATGGGGCCGCTACCAAAGCCACAATGCCGACGCCAAGGCATTTGTGTTTGGTAGCCACCTTGATACGGTACCAAATGGCGGAAAATACGACGGTATGCTGGGTGTAATTGCCCCCCTGGCCGTTATTCAGTTTTGCCACGATCAGGGAATTCGCTTCCCTTTTCACATTGACATTGTTGGTTTCGGTGACGAGGAAGGTACACGCTTTGGCTCTACTCTGCTGGGCAGCCGGGCGCTTACAGGTCGGTGGCAGGAAACCTGGCGTGACCTGCGCGACAAAGATCAGGTTTCACTGCCGGATGCCCTGAAGAACTTTGGTTCGTCATTTGAAAACATCAGCCAGGCCAAACTGGATCCGGCCACATTGCTCGGTTACCTCGAAGTTCACATTGAACAAGGCCCAGTGCTTGAAAACCAATCGCTGCCAGTAGGCTGGGTAACGGCTATTGCTGGCGCCAAACGCTACGACATAAAAGTGAATGGCATGGCTGGTCACGCGGGTACCGTACCCATGCCCCTGCGACAAGACGCCATGACCGCCTGCAGCGAAATGGTGCTGGCCATTGAATCTATTGCGACCGAACACGCAGTGGTGGCCACCGTAGGGCGCATGGATGTAAAACCGGGCGCGGTTAATGTGATTCCCGGAGAGGTGGCGTTTTCACTCGATATACGCAGTGAATATGACGACATGCGCGACAAAGCCCTGGATGCAATTTTGCTTAAACTTCGCGATATTGCTAACCGTCGTCGGGTAGATCTTAACTGGCAGATGACGCACCAGGCCAATGCCGTACATTGTAACCCTGCCTTGTCTCAGACTCTGGCGCAGGCCATAGAGCTAACCGGCATTAAACCGCTGAGCCTCCCGTCGGGTGCAGGCCATGACGCCATGGCAATGGATGCTATTTGCCCGGTGAGCATGCTGTTTGTAAGGTGCAAAGGCGGAATTAGCCACCATCCTGGCGAATCAGTCACCCATGCCGATGTGCAAGCCACGTTGCAAGTACTACAGCGATTTTTGGATTCTTATTCTCAACACTAACAAGGAAAAACACGTGAAAATACCTCGAATTTATCATGATGAGCACGGCAAGAGTCACTTTGGTGAAGCAGATATCCCTCTGACTGATGGAGGCCCAATAGGCTTACTTTCGGAGAAGATACCCGCAGGTTCGATTATTTTTCGCGAAACACCCGCAGATTATAATTTCAAATGGCACCCTGCACCGGCCCGTCAGTTACTGTTTATTTTGAAAGGTCGCGCAGAATTTACTGTGTCATCGGGTGAGCGTCATGTGTTTGGCGCGGGCGACGTTTTGCTGCTTGAGGATACAGAGGGTGAAGGTCATTGCAGTCGCGCTATGTACAATGAAGTGCGCCACTCAATCTTTGTTACCCTACCGGATGGTTTCCCTTATTAATTCCCAACGTCCTCATTGAGAATACCCGGCTGATTCGATATGAATCAGCCTCGCCCTCATATGGTGCACAGCTGAATTTCAGTTGTTGAAACCTGCTATCACCATCTCGTTAATATTTATATATTTCAGACTGTTACGACCAAATACAACAAATAGACCAAGTGGTCAGGTTTTTGCTTCATTGTGGTATCCGGTTAAGTTGTTGTGGGAAGTGGTAAAACATGTGGGGCAAAAAGGTATGTCATTGGGGCGTTCGGCTTTGTTTAGGGCTGGGCCTGATTAGCTGTGCGTGCGTTGCAGCACCTGATGACATGAATAAGTGGTTCCGGGGCTTTAAACAACAGGCATCACACAAACAGCTCTACCAGTTATTGTGGGCACTGCCAAAAGGCGGTGACTTGCATCATCATCTAAGTGGCGCTGGCTTTAGTGAATGGTGGTATGACATTGCCACGTCACCCCAGCGCAATGGCGGCTACGAATACTTCACCAAAACCCGCATCCTGCACTGCAGGGGCTACGGTACCAACGAATTTGGTCCGAATCCGCAGTACCTTTTGTTTCGCACTATTCAGGCATCGTCTTACCAGGCGTTGTCTGATTGTGAAAAGCAGGAATATCAGCCACTCAGTGCGCTGTCGGCAGAACAGAAACAGGCGTTTCTCAACAGTATTCGGCTCGACAAAGCGCACGAAGGCCGCAATGAGTTTTTTGAAACTCACTGGCAGCGACTTAACGAACTGGTGGCCAATCCCCACATTGGTGCCCATATTCTGCTGAAAAATATGCAGGCCTTTGCCAGTGAGGGACTTCAGTACCTGGAAACTCAGGTCAATGTTGACCGTGCGCAAGACAATAAAGGCAACCAGCTATCTCCGGAACAAACACTATCGATTTACTTAGATATGCTGGCAAGTCCCCAAGCCAAAGCCACCGGCGTCACCGTACGTTTTCAATATGCGCTCTTGCGATTTTTACCCAATGCCGAGTCACATCTGGCCTGGATGTACGATTTTGTCGATCAGCACCGTGACATTTACGTAGGCATTAACATGGTGGGTCGCGAAGACAACGACAAAGGCTACCCGTTGCGATTTCTTCCGGCCCTGCGAAGTCTACGCCAACGTTACCCGGCAATTAATCTGGCAATTCACGCTGGTGAAGTCGATGAACCAAACCAGCACGTTAAAGACACCTTGCTACTTGGCGCTCAGCGTATTGGCCACGGCCTGAATACCATTACTGATCCCGACACCCTGCTACTGATGCGGCATGGCCCCTACCTGATCGAAATTAACCTGATCAGTAACAAACTGCTGGAATACACGCCCGACTTGTCAACTCACCCGTTCCCTGAATATTTGCGCACCGATATTCCTGTTGCCCTTACCACTGACGACAGAGGCATGTGGGACAGTACTTTAACCGACGAGTATTTTGTTGCCGTGCATCATTTCAATTTGTCCTGGACAGAATTGGTGTCGTTAGGGGAAAACTCGCTCAAATACAGCTTTTTGTCTTCTGAAGACAAGCGTAAAGCCCTTGAGCAATACCGTCACCGAGTCGCCGAATTCGAAACAGCCATACTGTCGGGGAGCACCGCATTGCCTTCACTTCCGCCTATCAAGGGCTTTATGTGCAACCACTACCCGACACTGTGTGAAAAAGGATAACCCATGTCACAATCTCAGGTTTTATATGGTCTGGAAGACCGCCCCGGCTTTGCAATCAGCCTGACGGCAGCAATCCAGCATGTACTGGCAAGCTTCATTGGCGTGGTCACGCCTACGCTTATAATATCGTCGGTATTAGGTTTACAGACAGAGGTGCCCTACCTCATCAGTATGGCGTTATTGGCCACAGGACTCGGGACATTCATCCAGACCAAAGGTATCGGGCCGGTAGGCAGTGGACTAGTGGCCGTACAAGGTACCAGCTTTGCCTTTCTGAGTGCGCTGATCCTGGTGGGGAGCACGGTAAAAGAACGCGGTGGCAGCAACGACGATATATTAGCTATGATGCTGGGCGTGTGTTTTTTTGGCGCGTTTGTTGAAATAATCCTGAGCCAGTTTATTAATCAGATCAAACGTGTGATTACCCCGGTTACCACTGGCGTAGTCATCATTGCTATAGGCATCTCACTAATAAAAGTGGGCATGACGGACCTGGCTGGCGGGTTTAATGCCGATGCGTTTGGCAGCGTGGAGAATTTATCGCTGGGTCTGGGCGTATTATTAGTGATCATTTATTTTAACGCCTGTAAAAATCACTGGCTGAGGTTATCAGCTATTTTTATCGGCATGGCCATAGGTACTATAGTTGCCTTTTTTATGGGCATGACAAATTTCTCCGGCCTGGTAGATTTGCCCTGGTTCAGCGTCCCTCACCCGTTTAAATACGGCATTAATTTCGAGTGGGACTTGTTTTTACCCATTGCGCTGATTTACTTCTTTACTGCTATTGAAACCGCAGGCGACCTGACTGCCAACAGTTTGTTCTGTAAGCTGCCCATCACAGGTGAGCGCTACCTCAAACGGATCCGTGCAGGCATTTTGGGTGATGGTGTCAACTCGCTGATTGCAGCAATATTGTGCACGTTTCCCAACACCACTTTCGGGCAAAACAACGGCGTGATCCAAATGACTGGCATTGCCAGTCGTAAAGTAGGTTGCTTTGTCGCCGGCGTCTTTATGGTTCTGGGCCTGTTCCCCTTTATCGGTGCATTACTGCAGGTGATCCCGAAACCAGTTCTGGGCGGAGCAACACTCGTTATGTTTGCCATGGTTGCTGTTGGCGGTGTAAAAATCCTCACCAGCGAACCTCTCAATCAGCGAAACAGCCTGATCACCGCCTGCTCTCTGGGTATGGGATTAGGTGTAATGATGGTAGGCAATGTCGTATCTCAATTACCCAGCTGGCTCGGCAACTTGCTCACCTCCCCCGTTACCACAGCCGGACTGACTGCAATTATTTTATCCATTATTCTGCCAAATCAGGCCTCGGCACCTACGCCTGTAACCTCTGAATCGTAAAAAAACACAGTCTTAGCCTGATGCTGCGCGGAGCAGTATCAGGCCATTAACCCTCACCTTCCAGGCTTAAATCGTAAAGAAATAATGACACTGTTGAAGAACTAAACACTGGTCTTACGTTTATGGTGCATTTAGAATCCGCGCCTCACCGCATTGGTGCATTCAGGCATGGATATTAGAAGCTTTAACATTTCGCTTACAATCCCATTCTTTGCCATTGATTTTTTATTCCAAAATATCAATCACTTACACTTAACTCAAATCCTGACCACATGGACAGGATTCTGGCATCAAATCTGCAACACCGCAGCCGTAAAGCTAGAACGTTTATTACTCACAAGAACTCTTATACTCGAGGAACACCATGAAAACCACTAACTTCAGTGTGGCGCCTATCGCGCGTGCCGTCACGACCGGGTTATTGCTTCTCGCCCCTGTAGCGGCTTTCGCACAGGAAACACCCAGTGACGCAGAGATCGAAAAGATCGAAGTCAAAGGCTCACTAGGCAGCTTGCCTGGACAGGACGTTGAAGCCGTTTTCGGATTTGGAAAATCTATTTTAGAAACGCCTCGCTCAGCATCAACAATCAGTGACGAGCAAATGGAGCGTTTCAACGTATCAGATATCGACGAACTGGTTGCATTTGCACCTGGTACGTTTACCCAATCGTTCTTCGGCGTAGCGGGCTCACTTGATATCCGTGGTAATCCTGGTGAGGCTTATTTTCGAGGAGTTAAACGTCTGGATAACCCAGGTAACTACCCTACGCCAATTGGCGCATCAAGCCGAGTTGATATCGTACGCGGTCCAGCATCACCCATTTACGGACCAGCAAAAATAGGCGGTTACTTAAATTTTAATCCCAAATCTGCAAAGGTAAGCCGTGGTAAATACATAGAAGAACCTCAAGGTGCAATTTCCTATACAGCAGGCTCTTGGGATAAAAGCGTATTAACCGCAGAAGTTGGAGGCCCCGGTAAGATAGCTGATAAAGAAATGGGCTACTACATTTATGGTGAGCTTGAAAATTCCGGAAGTTATTACGATAACACCTCAACAGATCAAACTGTGATCCAGGCGTCATTCGATGTCGATTTGAGTGATGAACTAAACATTGAATTTGGTGGTATGTATCATGACTATGCGGGCAACCAAGTCGCAGGCTGGAACCGTCTTACTCAAGACTTAATTGACAATGGTACTTATATCACAGGTACAGCAAAACCATTGGATACCGACGGGGATGGCTCTATTTCTCATCAGGAATACGACGCCGTTGAAGCTCTCATAAATCCATTTATATTCCCAAACACGTCGGGTTGGACTGCGGATGACTTTGATGACCTGATGGCACTGGATAATCCTGGTACCGCCAAACTAAGAGGCAACCAGGTGCTGGTTGCTCCTGATGATCGACTTGAAAACACTGTAACGACATTATATTTCGATGTTGTTTATTACTCTGATTCAAATTGGGAAATCAAAAACCAGTTATTTTACGAAGCCTATGAAAACATCAATGAAAATGCGTACGGATTTTCACAGTTTCATGATAGTTGGGTAGTCGAAGATAAAGTTGTTTTCAGTGCAGATTATGAAATTGATGACTTGTATGCTCAGGTTCAGATTTCACCGTCACTTCGTTATACCGACTTTGAACACGGCGACGATTTTCACCACGAGTTCTTCGACCGTAGAGACCTGACGATGCCATCTTCTGCGCTGGACAGAAGATTACTTTCCACTCGAATTGATGACGACTACACTGATTACTATATTGGTAATTATCTGGATCTTGGTTTTGCAGTAATGACAGACCTGACTTGGGAATGGGGTTTAAACGTCGTATTAGGCGCACGTTACGATTCAATCGACTTAGAAAGTCGCATTCCTACAGACAAATTATTGTTTGGCAACGGCTCAAACTCTTTTATAAGTTTGTCTGAGGATGGTCAATATATTTATGGTTTCGGTGGAGAAACAGATATCACGGCACCAGTTTCAGCATCCAATACCTTGGATGGTGTATCGTGGAATGCGAGTATTTCCTACAAAACGCCAATCGGTTTAATTCCCTACGTAACAGCTGCAGAGCAAACTACGCTCGTTGCCGGACAAGGTGCCGAAATTTGGACCGGTAATATCGAATCAGGTGCAGCAATGGATACATCAGACTTGTTTGAGTTTGGTCTGAAAGGCTCTTTCATTGATGACACTTTGTATTTTGCTCTTGCAATATATGAGCAAGAAAGAACCGACTTTAACGCTCAAATGGTCGTTACTAACAACGTGACCAAAAACGAAGGGGCTGAGTTTGAACTACGCTGGGTAGTAAATGAAAGTCTCGTAGTTACTGCCGGTTATAGCAAAACCGAAGTGACGAACATCACAGCTTTGGAAAATGGCTTCCAGTTCGGTTTCCTGGGCGCAGATGATTTCCCTGACCTTGAAGATCCATCAGCAATTTACGGTGGCCTGCCAATTGGTAACTTCTCCGTTGGCGAAGGTTCATCTAATCCAAACGCTCGCAAAGCCGGTATTCCAGAAAATATTTATTCACTTACTGCGACATATGATTTTCAAAATGGTTATGCAACCAGCTTGAGTGTCATAGACGCTGACTCAACGAAGTCAGGCTTCTCTGGTGCTGTAACATTACCGGCATATACTTTAGTAAACGCTGGTTTATCTTACCAAGATGAAAACTTTGGCGTTAACTTGACAGTGAAGAACCTGACGGATGAGCGCTATTTCCGTTCTAACTTCCCGGACTTGTTCGGTAGCCAAATCGTACTACCAGAACTACCTCGTCACTTTAATGTGAAGTTCTCTTACAAGTTCTAATAAGTTGTGAACAAGTAAATCGTAAAGGCATGCTCTGGCATGCCTTTTTTATGGAGTACAGTATGCGATTATTATCAATTTTAGCCACGTTATTTCTGCTAACCGCGTGCCAGCCGCCGGGACCAGGCCCAGGTGAACACGGCCCCGGTTTCGAGGGCGGTATGCCGCCTCCTATGCCCGCACCGTTAAAAATAAAAGCGGTTGTGGTTACCATGTTCGAAATGGGCGAAGACACCGGCGACAAGCCTGGCGAATTCCAGTTTTGGCGCGAGCGCTATGGGTTAAGCGAGCGATTTGCTTTTCCTCAGTCTTTCCACGATATCTACTTCAACCGGGATAAAGGCGTATTAGGCATCGTGACGGGTATGGGTATAAGCCGGGCGTCATCTGCCATTATGGCACTGGGTCTGGACCCTCGCTTCGACCTGACCCAGGCCTACTGGCTGGTTGCCGGTATTGCAGGTATTGACCCGGAAGACGGATCAATTGGCTCAGCGGTGTGGGCTGACTATCTAATTGACGGCGATCTCGCGCATCAGATTGATGCCAGGGAAATCCCGGAAGACTGGAAAACCGGTTACTTTCCATTATTCGCTAACGCGCCCTACCCTGACAACGGCGGCGAAAATGTCGCCCGCAATGGCGAAATGTTTCAGCTTAACACCCGCCTGATTGACTGGGCGTTTGATCTGACAAAAGACATCAGCTTAAGCGATACACCCGCTATGCAAGCCTTACGTGGGCAGTATATCAGTATGCCGAATGCACAATTGCCGCCTAAAGTAATGCGCGGCGATCACATGGCCGCGTCGACATTCTGGCATGGCAAACTCTTTAACGACTGGGCAAATGACTGGACACGTTTTTGGACCAACGGCAAAGGTAATTTTGTGACCTCGGGCATGGAAGATACCGGTGCCTATCAGTCGATGGTGTATTTAGAGCAGGCCGGGAAAGTGGATAAGTCCCGCTTTATGGTGCTCCGTACCGCCAGTAATTTCACCATGCAGCCTGACGGTTTAACCGCTGCGGAAAACCTGGCAGCTGAGAGCACGGGTGCGGGTTACGCGGGCATGAGGCCATCACTGGAAGCGGCTTTTGTGGTTGGTAGTACCGTGATTGACGACATCGTCTCTAACTGGGATACCTATCAGTCAACACTTCCGGGCAATACTGACTAGCTTCGCCATTAAGCGTCTCTGAGGTTTCAACAAGAAAAAGGCCTGCTTCGCGCAGGCCTTTGCATTTATTGAGCAGTTATTTCGCCGCTATAGCGCGGCTAGCTCATCTATTTTCCTGAGCCAGTGATTTTTCTCATCAGTAGGTAAAAAAGACGCAACAAAACTGTTTTTTACTAATTTAACTAACTGAGATTCGTTCATAGAAAGATGCGTCATAAGTGCGCGATAATTGTCGTTCAGGTAACCGCCAAAATAGCTCGGATCATCCGCATTCACGGTCACACACAGGTCATCGTCGAGCAGTGACAGAATATTGTGATCCTTCATATGGTCGAACACACACAGTTTAATGTTACTTTGCGGGCAAACCGTCAAAGGCATACCTTCATCTTTCAGGCGCTGCATTAACGAAGCGTCTTCAACGCACCGTACGCCGTGGTCAATACGATCAACATGCAGTAAATCCAAAGCCTGCCAGATGTACTCCGGAGGCCCCTCCTCACCCGCATGCGCTACGCATTTAAAACCCAGCGCGCGCGCCGCAGCAAACACCTTAACGAATTTTTCCGGTGGGTTACCCAGCTCCGAACTGTCCAGTCCTACCGCTTTGATCATGGGGTAATACGCTCTCGCCTGATTCAGGGTGTCGATGGCGTCTTTCTCAGAAAGGTGACGCAGGAATGACATGATCAGATAAACCGAGATTCCCCATTTCTGTTTGGCGTCCTGAATAGCCCGTTCAAAGCCGGGCATAAAGACATCAAAGCCAATCCCTCGGCTGGTATGCGTTTGCGGATCAAACATGATTTCAGCGTGTACCACATTGTCATCGTGACAACGGGTCAGGTAGGCCATCATTAACTGATAAAAATCGTCTTCATCCCTCAGGACATCAGCGCCCTGATAATATAAGTCTAAAAAGCTCTGCAAATCCTCGAACTGATATGCCGCTTCAATGTCGGCAATCGAATCATAAGGTAGCGAGACCCCGTGTTTGCTTGCCAGATTCCACATCATTGCAGGTTCTAACGATCCCTCTATATGCAGATGTAATTCCGTTTTTGGCAATGCATGTATTAATTTAATTAAATTCATGAGTTCCTTAATGGCTAACGAGCGCACACATAGTTAGCAATATCACCATTTTGGTGCAATCCTACCCGCTTCTGTGCCAAAATACGCAACAATAAACGGGTTTATTATGACGTTCATCTCGATGAATGAACGCTTTTTGTTATTACTTACGGAGTCTAGCAGATCTCGCACCAACTCATTGACTAAATGGTCAGTTTTTTGCTTGTGTTCCGATAATACCGATTCATAAACAACTACTATAAAGAGAATATCTATGTCTTCCCCGCTGATTGAGCGCCTTTTCAAACTCCAGGCCCATGGCACAACCATAAAAACAGAGGTGATTGCCGGTTTAACTACCTTCGCCGCCATGTCATACATATTGGTAGTGAACCCAGGCATTCTTGGCCTCAGCGGAATGCCAGCTGCAGGGTTGATTACCGTTACCGCACTGGCAGCCTGCCTGGGTACACTGCTGATGGCCTTTATGACAAACTACCCTATCGCGCTAGCGCCGGGTATGGGTCTGAATGCCTTCTTTGCCTTTACTATTTGCATGACACGGGAAGTGCCTTGGGAAGCAGCCCTCGGTATCGTATTCTGGAACGGCATTTTATTTTTGTTACTCACCCTCACCGGGGTACGTACGCTGATAGCAGAGGCTATTCCGCCATCGCTGAAAATTGGTGTGCAGTGCGGTATTGGCTTGTTTATCGCGTTCATTGGTCTGAAAAATGCGGGATTGATTGTCGCCAACCCGGCCACGTTCGTGACTATTGGTGATTTATCAGACCCAGCTGTCATGCTGGCATTGGCGGGTATATTACTTACCGTTGTGCTGGTAATGAAACGCGTCACAGGTGGCATTTTGTTGTCTATCGTATTACTGACCCTGATTGGTACGCTGATCCCCACTGAAACTGGCACGCTTACCGCTACGCCTGATGCCATTGTCGGCATGCCCGAACCAATTAGTGATACCTGGTTTGCAATGGATATTATGTATCCCATTGAACATTTTGCAGAAACCTGGGATCTGATTTTTGCCCTGATGTTCGTCAACATGTTCGATACCATTGGCACGCTGATTGGCGTATCACGTCGCGCAAACCTGTTAAATAAAGAGGGTAAACTGCCCAAAATCGGTAGCGCTATGACAGCCGATGCGACGGCCAGTGTTGTCGGTGCTGCACTCGGCACCTCACCGGTTACCAGTTACGTTGAATCAGCCGCCGGCGCATCAGCGGGCGGCCGAACCGGTCTAACCGCAGTAGTCGTGGCTATTTGCTTTTTATTAGCCCTGTTTCTGACGCCATTGATGAAGGTCATCCCGTTAATGGCCACAACACCGGCACTGGTTATGGTGGGTATTTTAATGATGGAATCTATTCGTCACCTGGAGTTCGATGATCTGGGCGCGACAGCGACCGCCGTCGTTGCATTAATGGCGATGCCACTAACGTTCAGTATCAGTGAAGGTATTGCGCTGGGCTTTATCACTTATGTAGGTGTAAAACTGGGTGCCGGCAAATACAAGGAAATCAGTGTCATCACTTACCTGTTGGCCGGTGTGTTTATACTGCGGTACCTGCTCGGGTTATAAATCGGAATTTACACAAACGGGGCGAAAGCCCCGTTTTTCTTAGCCCTGAGAATTATAGAGGATAGTATGTTTGCCAGTGACGGGCAATCTCTTCCCGGGTACACAGCCACACGTTGTCGTGTCCCTGTACATACTCAACAAAGCGCTTGAGCGCAGCAAACCTTGCCGGGCGACCCACGATACGATTGTGCAAACCAATCGACAACATTTTCGGTTGTGAAGCCCCTTCCTCGTAAAGTACATCAAAGGCATCTTTCAGGTAGGTGTAAAACTGGTCTCCGCTATTAAACCCTTGCGGGGTACCAAATCGCATATCGTTGGTATCCAGCGTGTAAGGCACCATCAGCAACGGTTTGCTGTAATGTTTGTCATAATATGGCAGGTCATCGGCGTAGGAGTCAGCGCAATACAAAATATCATCACGCTCAGCCAGTAACGCCAGTGTATTGGGGCTGGTGCGACCGGTATACCAGCCAGCAGGTTTTTTCCCGGTCAGTGACTCGTGGATGGCAATGGAAGCCTCCATTTGCGCACGCTCTTCCTCAATAGGCATTGACTGATAATGAATCCAACGCATTGCATGACTGGCAATTTCCCAGTTTGCATCGAGCATGGCTTTCAGCGCTTCGGGATGACGCTGCAGCGCCATGGTAACGGCAAAGACGGTGACGGGTATGTTCGCTTCGGTAAACAATTTATGCAGGCGCCAAAATCCGGCACGGCTGCCGTATTCGTAAATCGACTCCATGCTTAAATGGCGATCCGGATAAGGCTGTGCGCCAATAATCTCAGACAGAAAAATTTCAGAGTGGCTGTCGCCGTGCAACACACAGTTTTCTCCGCCCTCTTCATAATTTAAAACAAATTGCACTGCAATGCGTGCGTTCCCCGGCCATTTTGGATGCGGTGGATTAGCGCCATAACCGACTAAATCACGTGGATATTCGCTCATTCCGGTGCCTCCAGGTATTTTTGCGGAACCGCCAACCCACAACCAGTCAGAACCAAATGCACTAGTTGTCGGGTCGCTTCATCAAAATCAACGCGTTTCATGGCTTTGCCACGCAAGCTGCTGATCTGCGCTGAGAAGTCTGCATAATGCTGAGTACAGGCCCAGATATGAAACAGCAGGTAGGTGGGATCGACCGCTTGCATTCTGCCCTGCTCAATCCAACTGTTGAGAATAGCCACGCGGCCATTCATCCACGCCACGTGTTCGTTGCGGAAAAACTTATTCAGGTATGGCGCACCATTCAGCACTTCCATGGCAAAAATTTTGGATGCCAGCGGATGCGTACGGGACATCGTCATTTTCTCAGCAATGTAATCAGCCAGTGATATCGCCGGGTCGTCTTCACTGGTCACCTTGTCGAAGCGGGAGTTCCAGGTCGACATGATGTCCTGTAGCAAAGCGACGTACAAACCTTGCTTAGACTTAAAGTAATAAAGAATATTGGTTTTGGGCAACCCTGCCTCGTCAGCAATTTGTTGCACCGATGTTCCCTTAAAGCCATGTGTTGCGAAGGCTTTTTCAGCAGCGGCCAGAATCTTACGTTTATTCTTGGCACCAATGCTGCCTTCCATTTTTGATTTGCTTACCATCGATACCACTTTTTTTAATTAAACTCGTTCACACCCAGCAAAATCCTGACCAATTAGTCATCATTTTTGCATAATTCAGTTTAAGAGCTGAAAACTGCTCAGAAAGAGATTTTTTATGTCGCGTGAATCGTACCACAAATTTTGAATATGTTTAGCGATATAAACAGACGTGCAGCACGCGTCTGACCAGTAATTCTTTTAAAAAATCTGACCACTTGGTCTACTTTTTGAATGTATTATGCTTATAATGTTAGACAACTCCCGGGGGCGAGCCCCCTACTAGCTGGCTCGGAGCCAACAATGATTGAATTTTTACTTAATAATGAACCGGTTAGCTTAGAAGAATGCGACACAGGGATATCCGTACAGCAATTTCTTCGTCAGCAAAAGCAGCTGACCGGCACCAAAGAAGGCTGTGCCGCGGGCGATTGTGGTGCATGCACGATCGTTCTTGGTGAAATGACTGCAGATGAAAGCGGCTTGCAGTACCGAACCGTGAACAGCTGTATAACACTATTGGCGAATTTACATGGCAAGCAAGTGATCACCGTTGAGCACCTGTCTGATGGAAAGCAGCTACATCCTGTACAGCAGGCATTGGTTGACCATCACGGCAGTCAGTGCGGCTTTTGTACGCCGGGTATCATAATGTCAATGTTTTCGCTGTATCAGAGCGACGCTGAGCCTACCCGCGAGACGGTGAACAAGTCACTGTCGGGAAACTTATGTCGTTGTACGGGCTACCGCCCTATTATTGATGCAACCACAGAGGTGTGCGAGCGTCGCCAGCCAGATGCTTTCTCACAAAAACAGCAACAGACTCTGTCCCAGCTCAAAGACATTCACGCAAAGCACACCGAGGTTTTCGCAAATGGCGTTCATCTGCCTGAAACCCGTGAAGCCATGGCTGGTCTGCTGGCGGCTTACCCGGATGCCCGTCTGGTCGGCGGCAGCACCGACCTGGCGTTAGAGTCAACGCAACAACTGAAGTCACTGCCAGAACTCATCAGTACTCAGCGGATGAAGGATTGTAAACAGATCACTGTAACAGACGAACAGGTATCTGTTGGCGCTGCGTTACCGCTCAGCGATATCGACCCGGTATTGGTTGCGCATTTTCCAGCCCTGCACGAGTTGATAGAGCGCTTTGCTTCCTTGCCGATCCGCAATCAGGCTACATTGGGGGGGAATGTTGCCAATGCTTCGCCGATTGGCGATATGCCCCCTGTTTTACTGGCATTGAACGCCACTATCGAAGCCGACGATGGCCATGAGACCCGCCTGCTACCGGCAAGCACATTTTTTACCGGTTACCGTCAAACCCAACTGCGCAAAGGCGAATGGATCAAAGCAATTCATTTTCCACGCTTGCAGGCGAACACGCAGTTACGTGCCTACAAAGTCTCCAAGCGACACGAAGACGACATTTCTGCTGTCTGTGCAGTGTTTGCTGTTACCTTGGAAAATGGCATGGTCGCGGCGATTAACTCTGGCTTTGGCGGCGTGGCCGCAACGCCAGTAAGTTGTGATGCGCTGGCCGAGCAGTTAATTGGCCAACCCTGGCAGGCTGAAGCCACTCGCCAGCTCGGCAAACGTATTCTTACCTCAGCGTTTAATCCCATTGACGATGTGCGTGCCAGTGCCGCCTATCGCAATCAGGTACTGGGCAATTTATGGCAGCGTTTCTGGTTTGAAACCCAATCAGCATTGCTGGTAACAACACGGGTGCCTCATTATGCGTAAACTAATCGAACAACCACAGCGCCAGGACAATGAATCTCCCCTGTTAAAACCCACGAAGCATGAGAGTGCGATCCGTCAGGTAATGGGCAGTGCGCGCTACGTAGATGACATCCCGGTGCCGGCAGATATTGCCTATGCTTGTGTGGGCGTTACCGATGTAGCCAGCGGTACATTGACGTCTCTTGACCTGACTAACGTAAAGCAGGCCCCTGGGGTAATTGATGTCATCACGGTTGCAGACATCTCTGGTCATACTGACATTGGACCGGTATTCGAAGGTGACCCAATATTAGTAGACAGTGAAGTTAAATTTCACGGTCAGCCCCTATTCGCAGTACTGGCGGCAACAGAAGAGCAGGCACGTGTAGCGGCGACGCTCGCCACATTTACCATTCAGCCGTCAGCTGCAATCCTGACCGCTGAAGACGCGCTGTCTGCCAACAGCACCGTGCGCCCACAACACCAATTTGGTCAGGGTGACGCAGAGCAAGCCCTGAAACAAGCGCCATTGACCGCTGAGGGCACCCTGAGTGTCGGTGGCCAGGAGCATCTCTATCTGGAAGGTCAGGCAAGTCTGGCCTTACCCGAGGAAGATGATCGGGTCATGATTTACACCTCCAGTCAGCACCCCAGTGAAGTTCAGAAGCTCGTCGCTGAAGTGCTCGGCATTAAACTGCATAAAGTGACAGTGGATATGCGACGTATGGGAGGAGGCTTTGGCGGTAAAGAATCTCAGGCCGCACAATGGGCGTGTCTGGCCGCGGTGTTTGCCATGCGTCAACGCAGAGCGGTGAAAATGCGGCTGCCTCGTATGTTGGACATGCAGGTAACTGGCAAGCGCCACCCTTTCGAAAACACCTTTAAAATCGGCTTCGATAACGACGGCAATATGTTGGGCGCAGACATTACTGTTAATGGCATTTGTGGTCACTCTCCAGACCTGTCTGACGCCATTGTTGACCGTGCGATGTTTCACGTCGACAACGCTTATCAGCTAGGCGAAACCGCTATTACCGGAAACCGGTTGAAGACCCACATGGTTTCTCATACTGCCTTTCGTGGTTTTGGTGGTCCGCAAGGCATGATCATGGCCGAGTTAATGATGGATGTCGTTGCCAGGCAAACCGGGCTTGATCCATTAACCGTGCGTATGCAGAATCTGTATAGCGAGTCAAAAGGCCTGACTACCCCCTATGGCATGACGCTAGAGCAGAACATTCTGCCTGCACTGATGACCCAATTAACGGAATCCAGTCAGTATTGGCAGCGCAGAGAGAAAATAACTGCGTTTAATCAGCAAAGCCCGATCATTAAAAAGGGCCTTGCACTGACACCCGTTAAATTCGGTATCTCTTTTACCGCCAAACACCTTAATCAGGCGGGTGCAC
The DNA here is from genome assembly GCF_984433645.1 of Marisediminitalea sp. Taxonomy (NCBI): domain Bacteria; kingdom Pseudomonadati; phylum Pseudomonadota; class Gammaproteobacteria; order Alteromonadales; family Alteromonadaceae; genus Marisediminitalea; species Marisediminitalea sp. Next base: position 31,753 of record NZ_CFIDRX010000004.1, on the reverse strand, counting down.
TGATACACATTTACACCGATGGCAGCATTCAGGTCAATCATGGTGGTACCGAGATGGGTCAGGGCCTCCACACGAAGATAGGTCAGATTGTCGCCCATGAGTTCGGTGTTGAGCTAGACAATATCGAGGTGACTGCCACGCGCACTGATAAAGTACCCAACACCTCGCCTACCGCTGCTTCAAGCGGTACAGACCTGAACGGTAAAGCAGCGCAAAACGCCTGTTTAACCCTGAAGTCTCGTCTGGCTGCGCTATTTGCCGACACACATGGCGTGGCTGAGGAAGACGTCATATTTGCCAATGGTTATGTCACTGCAGGCGCGCACAACATCGCTTTTGCAGAGCTGATTCAACAGGCCTACATGGCGCGTATTTCACTGTCGGCCACCGGTTACTACCGCACCCCCAAGATTTATTATGACCGCGAACAAGGCACGGGCCGCCCGTTCTTTTATTTCGCCAACGGCGCAGCGGTGTCAGAAGTCAGTGTTGACACCCTGACAGGTGAATACACAGTAGATGCCGTGGATATATTGCACGATGTCGGTACCAGTCTGAACCCGGCTATTGATCGCGGGCAAATAGAGGGCGGCTTTATTCAGGGAATGGGTTGGCTGACAACCGAAGATCTGCGCTGGAACCAAGACGGCAAACTGATCAGCAATAATCTTGCTACGTATAAGATACCGGCCGTAGGCGATACCCCGCAACACTTTAACGTGTCGCTGTTTGATCGTCCCAATGCCGAGGATAGCATCTACCACTCCAAAGCGGTCGGCGAACCGCCGTTTATGCTCGCTATATCCGTGTGGTGTGCCATAAAAGATGCGGTGGCCAGCCTGGCAGATTACCAGAATGATCCGGACATCGCGGTGCCGGCGACCCCAGAGCGCGTGCTGTCGGCAATTACGGCATTAACGGAGAACAATGATGCATCAGCCTGAACACACTGTAGCGCCACCTCACTGGCAAATTCAGCGCTGGTTTGAAGCGGTGACTCACTGTGAGCGCACCGCTGAACCCTATGCGCTTATTACAGTATTGACTACCGCAGGCTCTACCCCGCGGGAACAAGGCACCAAGATGGTTGTCACCCCCGACCGACAATTTGACACCATTGGCGGTGGTCACCTGGAATTCAAAGCAATAGCATTGGCGCGTGAGGCGTTGGCAAACGCGGCGCAACAGCGTACCAATCATCAACAATTACACGCGTTTCCACTGGCCAGCGCGCTGGGGCAATGTTGCGGTGGTGCCGTTAAGCTATTAATTGAGACCCATGTCAGCCACCAGCAGGTCGTCGCCCTGTTTGGCGCAGGTCATGTTGCTCAGGCACTTATCCCCATTATTGCTCAACTTCCGGTACAGGTTCGGTGGATAGACAATCGCGAGTCGCTTGTCCCTCAGCATGCGCTGCCAGCCAACGTACAGTTTGTGCTGGACGACTCCCCTACCGGCGAAATTGCCTTATTACCGGCTGACAGCTGGGTAATCATTATGACCCACGACCATCAGCTCGATTTTGAACTTGCTGAGAAAGCCCTTAAACGTCCTGACCTGCCGTATATTGGCATGATAGGCTCTGACACTAAAACTCGTCGTTTCCAACAACGGCTTATGGCGAAAGGCATAGCAGAAAGTCGACTTGGTGATTTTTATTCTCCCATTGGCGAGTCCGCTGTCCCCGGGAAATTACCCATTGAAGTGGCGGTGTCGGTAAGCGCTCAACTGATTCAACGCTTACACAACCCGTCAACCAATTCGACCTCCAGTCAGCAAACGCAACAGGAATATCATGACGCTTGAACAACTCAATAGCATGACATCGCAAGAAGCCTATCAGTGGTTTGAAACCACCTGTAGCGCTTCCAACTGGTGTCATAAAATGGTGGCCAACCGCCCATACGACAGCGTAGAAGCGGTGAAAGAAACGGCTCAGACAATCTGGGCGACTATGGACACCAAGGACTACCTGGAGGCATTTGACGGACACCCGATGATTGGCGATGTAAACAGTTTACGCGCTAAGTATGCCAATACGCAAGCCACCGCCGCTTCTGAACAACAAGGCGCTCAGCATGCCAGCGAAGCGACGCTGCAACAGTTGCATGAACTCAATCACGCATACAAAGACAAACACGGCTTTATTTTCATCATTTGTGCAACTGGCCTGAGCGCAGACACGATGTTGCAAGCCCTTAAAGCAAGACTGCCAAACCAAACGCAAATCGAATTGCAAAACGCGGCCGAACAACAGATTAATATTACGCTACTGCGCATTGGTAAAGGCCTTACTCCAGCGCAGCACAACAGTGGGACTACTTCATGATCACATTATCCAGTCATGTACTCGACACGACTGCTGGCAAGCCTGTAGCAGGACTGCCCGTTACACTCACCTGCCCTGACGGCCGTCAGGTTACCGCTGAAACCGACGCCGATGGCCGTTGCAAGCAGTGGGCTGACATCCAGTTTGAAGACGGGACTTATCAGTTGCGCTTTCATTGCAAGGATTACCTGGTAAGCACGCATGGTGAGTCGTTTTACCCGTTTGTTGACATCCATTTCACCATGGCATCTTCGGGCAATCACTATCATGTGCCCCTGTTGATCTCGCCATTCGGTTTTAGCAGTTACCGGGGTAGCTAGTGTCAGACAAGCAGTTAATTCGCGGTGCCGTTCACCACTTCCCCGTGGCAACGAACGACTACCACACAGATATCGAGCAGTTTCGCGACGGTGCGTTGCTTATTGAGGCAGGTAAAATTGCCGCAACCGGCGAATACCAGGCGCTTCGCGTGCTACACCCTGATGCGTCCGTAACCGATTATCGGGACTGCCTGATCTTACCCGGCTTTATAGACACGCATCTGCACTTTCCGCAGACCGAGATCATCGCTAAGTACGGTGAACAATTGCTGACCTGGCTGGACAATTACACCTTCCCCGCCGAGCAACAGTTCAGCGATGAGGACTACGCAACCAAAATGGCCGATGTGTTTCTGACCGAGTGCTTAAAGAACGGTACGACCACAGGCATGGTGTATACCAGTGTTCACAACGCCTCTGCAGAAGCCCTGTTCCGCGCAGCCAGTGAACGCAATATGCTTACCATTGCAGGTAAAGTCTGTATGGATCGACACTGCCCGGACTGGCTGCAGGATACCGCAGCATCGGCGCAGGCCGACAGTGCAGCCCTGATTGATGCCTGGCATGGTAAGGGGCGTAATTACTATGCGTTGACGCCGCGTTTTGCCCCCACCAGCACACCGGCCCAAATGGCGGCGCTGGGTGAACTGGCTCAACAGTACGACGACGTATTTATTCAAACGCACCTGTCTGAAAACCACGACGAAATCGCCTGGGTAAACACCCTGTATCCGGATTGCGAGGATTACCTGGCGGTGTACGAGAAATACCATATGGTGCGCAAACGCGCGGTGTTTGGCCACTGCATTCATTTGTCGGACAGTGAGTGGCAGCGCATGGGTGCTCAGGGTGCTATTGCCGCATTTTGCCCGACCTCAAACTTATTCCTGGGCAGTGGTCTGTTTGATATGGCCAAAGCTAACCAGTTTAACGTGCCGGTGACTCTGGCTACCGATGTTGGCGGCGGCACCAGTTTCAGTATGCTCAAGACCCTCGGCGAGGCCTATAAAATCTGTCAGCTAAAACAGTATAAGTTGTCAGCGCTGGAAGGCCTTTACAAGCTCACCCAGGGCGCAGCAGTCAGCCTGGGATTAAGCGATAAAATTGGTAACTTTAATACCGGCAGTGATGCCGACTTCGTTGTATTGAATCCGCGTTTCGATACGCTTACTTCACTGCGAGTTGACGACCCGACTTCGGCAGAAGATGCGCTCTTTGCGTTGACCATGCTGGGTGACGATCGGGCAACTGTCGCAACCTGGGTTGCAGGAAAACCCGTTTACCAAAAACAGGAGTGTTCAGATGCCTTGGCTTGATTGGCTATCTTTGTTTGTTCGCTGGTTTCACGTTATTGCCGGGGTAGCCTGGATAGGCGCATCATTTTATTTTATATGGCTCGACAACAGTTTAGAGACCCCGCCTGAATGGAAGAAAAAGCAGGGGATCAAGGGTGATCTGTGGGCCGTGCACGGCGGTGGCTTTTATGAAGTAGCCAAATACGCTTACGGGCCGCAGACCATGCCCAAAACCCTGCATTGGTTTAAGTGGGAAGCTTACTCAACCTGGCTCAGTGGTATCGCATTGCTGATCATTGTGTACTACTTTGCTGCCGCGGCTTACTTAATCGACCCTGCAGTAAAGAGTATGAGTGAGGCGGAAGCTATATTGCGTGGCATCGCCTTAATTGCAGGCGGCGCCATTATCTATGAAACAGCGTGCCGGACCAAACTGGGCAACTACCCAAAGGTGTTTGCCATTGCGTTAGTGGTAATGCTGGTTGTAGTGAGCTATCTGGCGACCCATTGGTTTAGTGGACGCGGTGCCTATATTCACGTGGGTGCGCTGATCGGTACCATCATGGTTGCCAACGTGTGGCTAAATATCATGCCCGCCCAGCGCAAAATGGTGAATGCCGTCGCCAATCAACAGCCGATAGATCCTGCCTGGGGCGCGGGAGCAAAGCTTCGCTCAGTACACAATAACTATCTGACGCTGCCCATACTATTTATCATGATCAGCAACCATTACCCTATGACATACCAGCATCCGCAAAACTGGCTGGTATTAGTTGCTCTCATGGCGGTGGCAGCCTGGATTCGTCACTTTTTTAACTTACGTCACGTGGGTAAAGTGAAGCCGTCAATTCTGATTTCAGGTGCGATTGGTATGCTGGCCATTGCGCTTTGGGTGTCGTGGCCGCGAACTGCGCCGGTAGTTACTGCACATAGCGAGTCTAACGCTGCGGCGGAAACAACCGAACCGACCAATGCCCAGCCACAACCTGTAACCGAATTGGACAAGCAGGTTATGGCTTTGGTAGAAACACATTGTCAGGGGTGCCACGCGAGTAGCCCTACCGATGATATTTTTCGCGTTGCACCATTAGGTGTGAAGTTTGATAACTGGGAGCAAGTCACCAGACAAGCGCCGCAAATCATACATCGCACTACAGTGACCCGCGATATGCCGTTTCTGAACAAATCCAATATGACGGATGAAGAACGGGCGGTAATTGCCAGTTGGGCACAGCAATAGTAACAACAGCCATTTTACTGTAGTTTGCGGAGCATAAACGCCCGCAAACTGCAGCCTGAAGCTGTTAATTACTCACAAGTCATGGGCTTTTTCACGCCCTTGACCTGGTACATGCTCTGATCCGCCTGCTCTATCCAGCTTTGGATATCTTCAAATTGCGGTAACCACTGAGATATACCAATTGAACAATAAATCGCAACGCTTTCGTTTTGATCACTTTTCACCTCAAGCGGCGTTTCGAATAAGCGGTTTAGCACCACCTGTGCTTCGTGTTCTTCGGTATCTCTTAGCAGCAACAAGAATTCATCACCACCGTAGCGCCCGACAGTATCATTTGAACGCATGGTCGACGTAAGCCGCTCTGCCAACGCTTTTAACGCCAAATCACCCACATGATGTCCGTATTTATCGTTAATGGTTTTAAAGTCGTCCAGGTCAATAAACGCGAGTGTGGAAGTGGTTTTACCATTGACCCGTGATAGTCGTTTGAGTTCATCTTCTACCTGACTCAAGCATTCCCGACGGTTGTCTATCCCCGTCAGGCCATCTGTTCGAGACAGCACATTGAGTTTATGGTTTGCCGACTTGAGGGCTTCCTGAAGGTGTTTATCTTTGCTGATGTCATCGGCTGTGATAACGACGCTGGTTGTTTTGCCTTCCAAATCGCGAATTAACTGACCTCGCTCTCGAATATACCGCAATGAGCCATCGTCGCGCATAACCCTGTATTCATGAACCCAGGGCTCGTCAATGTGGTTGGCGTAGTGTTGCTTTATACGGTCGCGATCGGCGACGTGAATGTGTCGAATAAAACTGGCCGGGTCGTCATACATTTCCTTACCCGCACGTCCCCAAATTTGGGAGTAGCCTTCATTCAGATAGATTAATTGCTTTAAGTCAGGCGTTGTAACCCAAACAACCATGCGATCTGACAATGCGCTGACGATCAATCGAAAGGTTTCCTGGGACTGCTGGTACCGGGCTTCAAAGCGTTTTTTCTCATCGATGTCTTCGACCACAGACACAAAATACTGGGGTTCACCCTGTTCGTCCCGCACAAGCGTAACGGTGAGCTTTCCCCATATCGTCTGACCATCCTTATGCACATAGAGCTTTTCCATTTGATAGGAATCATAAAACCCATCAATCAGTTCGCTGACGTGTTGTAAGTCGTTGTCTAAAAAATCGGGGTGGGTAATATCCTGAAAATCGAGTTTTACCAACTCCTCCTGGCTGTATCCCAGAAAACTACTCAGGGCTTTATTCACGCGTATAAAATCGCCTGCCGGGCTTACATGCGCTAACCCGATACCACATTGTTCAAACGTTGACTGAAATACATCTGATTGAACCACTTCTGCCATGAATTCCTCCGCTCTGTTGAGCTATTGCAAAAAACTAAAGACCTATCTTCAATTTCTTGACATCCTTTTTTAGTAATCGATCCCGTTTTGTATTCAATACTGCTTGTTAGATATACGCTTGCCCCAAAGCATTTAAGCTTCATTAATAAGTGGCAACCGAATTAAAAAACATGTACCGGTTGGCCCGGTTGACTCTAGCAATAACTCGCCACTGTACTGCTCGATAATGGCCCTTGAAATAGATAACCCCAGCCCGGTACCCAAACCGACAGCTTTGGTCGTGAAAAAGGGATCAAAGATACTGGCCTGGACCTTTTCATCGATACCTGTGCCATTGTCTTTGATTCTGCATTCAATGTGCGCCGAATCTTCGGTCACTGCAATATTTATCTGACCAGAGCCCTGATTCACGGCCTGAATAGCATTCGTCACAATGTTAATTATGACCTGTGCCAGCTGATTGGCATTGGCGTTAACGGTTGCCGACTCCAAATCAGTATCAAAGTAGATATCAACAATATTTTTGGCCTGAGTTCGGACAATTGTGAGTGCCTGTCGAATGACGGCAAGGAAGTCCAGTGATTTTGTGGTCTTCTCGTCCGGGTGTGAGAAAGCTTTCAGGTTTTGAATGATATCAGTGGCCCGACGCATACCATCCAGAGACTCATCAACCAAATCCACGGTATCGGTCAGAATGTAGTCCAAATCCGCTGATTTAAATTGCGATTCCAGCTCAGAAGTTGCACTGCTAGCTTGTCTGGCGAATTGCTCAATGCGGGACACGTAATCATGTAAACTCGACAAATTGCTGTTAATAAAGCCCAGAGGATTGTTGAGCTCATGGGCAACGCCAGCCGCAAGTTGCCCGAGCGCCGCCATCTTTTCCTGATGGATCATACTTCGCTCGATTCTGGCACGTTCAGCCAAAAGCGCTTCTTTTTCGGTCATCAGACGCCGTTTTTCGAACTGGGACAAGGTGTTGGCAACGAAAGCACTGAATGAAACAAACACTTCTTCGTATTGCTTTGAAAAAGCACCAATCTGACATTCAGAAATAAGCCAGATGTATTCGGCTTGTGCCGTATTAATAGGGTGAATTAGTACTGATTTGGCTTCAGGCAACCATTTCCCTATCTGAGACTGCCAATCCGGAACAAGATTTACATTCGACAGATTCACCGTATGGTCAAAGAAGTTGGTCAAATCACAAAATCGCAGGGGCCCGGACTCACCTTTATTGTGCCGTCGACACACTGGTACAACGGTACTTTGCTGCACGTCGTGTTGGGCAATAAGTATCTGATCACAAGGCAGGATGTTACTTATCACATCAAATAACCTGGCGAATACTTCGTCATGGTTTTCAGAACACAGTATTGCGTCCAACCCTTCCAGCATCAGCCGATTGATTTTCTTGAAGCGGCTTAACTGAGCGTTCTCATAACTGAGTTGTTGAATGGTTTCGTGGAGTCTTTCTATATCTGTCACGTGACTTTATCCAAACACCGTAGCCGAAATCATCAAATTTCCATGCCGACTCTTGCCATCGGGGAAACACCCTTGCTCACCAAACGTAAAGGCAACCAAAAACGGCAGACCTTGTGCTTTTTTAAGTATAGACGCGTGAATCGTTTCCAGCTGATCTTTTACAGCCAACATGCAGCCACCACAGAACACCAACAGTAACCCTTTCGGTCGGGTTTCGTAATTCAGTTCGTGAGTCCGCAATACCACTTCAGTCACTTCAGCTGCCCGGGAAATTAAATTGTGCTGTTCCCCCTGCATGAGGGTAAGTATGTCACCTTGTTTTACCGTTGCGAACAGTTCCAGACTGTTGTCATCGTTCAACTTTGAAGGATGACTCAGAAGCGGGATAGGATCTGACTTACAGCCCTTATGCCGGCCTAACGGGAAATAAGTACTGTCCGACAGAATACTGCCAGGTTTAAGCGGTGGATGGCCGTATTCTTGCAGCCAATGATTATACACCTCGCCTGCAGGCTTGTTGTCTAAGGTGTAAATAACTCGCCCTTCAACAGCTGTAACCTCAGCCTGGGTTTGCGTAGAGGTATACCCTGAGCTGAAATAACAGGATATCGGCTCCTCGGTATACATGGCGGCAATGACAAGCCCGTTGCTATACAAATGCTCACCATCAAACTGCACCCATTTACCTTCGATAGCGTTGTCTGCACTCGAACCACCAAAAATAGGAACCGAGTTACCCAGCACAGTTTGTACCCCGTCCAGTACGGCTTCTTCCTGTCCGGGAGCCTGAATGATCCAAACCAGACTGGGCATTTCTCCGAGTCGATTAGCCCGCTGCATCGCAGTGACAATGGTTGCTCCTGCTAACTCAGTTGCATTGCCATTGCTAATATCACACGACGCAACGCCAATTGCCCCCTGAGTATTTTGCAATGACATAACGTGGACAAAGCTGTCGCCCAGATCGGTTCCCAAATGGCTCATGGCCCCTAAACAACTGGAAGACGCAATCCAGTTAGTTTTATCTGATACTGCATCTGATAACGCAGTAATTGCATTGACATCACCAAAGGCTATATTTAAGTCAGCGCTGTTAACATCATTATTGTGTAGTTCATCGGCAAATTGCTCTGTGTCAATCAATCCAATGCGCCTAACATTTATTTGCATACTGCAGACTCCACATCACGTCACAAATGTCGCATTTGACACCTTAATAACATGCAATTTTCAATTTATATTGATTTATATAGGTTAATGTCGGTAAACTTGCAATATAATTTGGTATATATATTTATAACTTAAAAAGCCAGAAGCAGTAAGTCAGGACGAATAGTTTGGCCGGATGCCATCACAGATTCTGGGCAGGCAGAGCAATTGTGATGAATAAAAATTATGCAGTATTCATTGATGATGACGATTTAATGCTGAAAGCCATTCGGCGGACGGCAAAGCGATTGTTTCCTGACTGGCAGGTTTCTTTAATAGAAGCACCAAAAGAGTGGCAAGCGAAAATTGATACAGCCCCATCTCCCGATATTGTTTTCTGCGATTATCGCATGCCACAAATTACAGGCGCTGAAATCCTGAAAAGCGTCGCCAAAAACTATCCCTTGGCAATTCGTGTGTTAGTTACTGGCGATACCAGTGATGAGGCCATCGTAACCTGCAATCAGGTAGCACACACGTTGCTGGCTAAACCGTTTACCGACGAGCAGCTTATCGAATTCCTGGAACACGTTGCGACACTGAAGGCACTCAACCTGTCGACGGATGAACGACGTCTGATATGCCAGTCCAGCCAGATACCAGTATTACCTGATGTAGTAACACGCTTGCGAGAAGCATTGGCAAATGATCAGAGCGATCTCCCTCACCTTGCCGATATTGTTAGTAAAGAGCCCATTATCGCTGCCCGATTACTACAGATGGCAAATTCTGCTTATTTGGGTTACCACCGGGCCACCGATTCACTCGAAGAAGCCATAGCCAGAATTGGCACACAATTGCTGCACGCCATGACAATGAGTTTTTCAATTGAAAAGGCCACTGAGCATCTGCTTACCGCTAACGCCCACCAACAAATTTGCCAGTATACGGAGCAATACGCGCAAGTGACTCGACGTGTTTTTATGAGGCTGTCGAACAACAAAGCTCAGACTGAACGCGCATTTATCTGTGCGGTGCTGAGTGGCATTGGCAGATTAGTCATGGCAGCACTGGCTGAGTCTGATCGCTCTGCTTACGACGAGTTTTGCAACACCCACAAGCAACCCGCCATGTTAATCAGCGCCTTTTTACTTACGCTATGGTGTTATCCGGATAATTTGCATGAAGAGTTATTGCAGGTACAAGCTAGCCCAGTAAATCCTGACATCAGCATTGCTCAAACGTTATTGTTAACACAACAATATCTTTGTCATAGAGATGACAATGAAGCGATGGAAGAGTGGTTGTCCACCCTGCCTGCTGTTTATGCCGAGGCGTTTAGTGCTGAGGGAGAAAAGTAACCTTTTACTACGCTGACAAGCTTTCAGCTACGGCGCGGGTATTCACATTAATCAACTCTTTGTTGTGTCCGGTAAACGGTATTGAACGTGCATTACAACACGCCAATACAGCACGCAAAGCGACACTGGGTTTGTCGTTAATTAATGTCTTAAGTCTAGGTGTGAATTGACGGGAAATAGGAATGGCAACCGGAAAATAAGCGTTGTCATAAAAACATGCTCGTTGAGTGTGTTTAGCCGTTTCCAACAATTTCTCAAGGCTTTTGACTTCCAGGCATGGCATGTCGACAGGCAAAAATAACGCGGTTCCCGTAAAAGATTCCGCTAACTGCAACAGCACATCGGCGATGGCCCGCCCGGGACCGTGAAGCGTTGTTTGTTCCTCAAAGGTGCCATACGGTCCTCCCAGCACATAGTGCGCGTGAAGGGGCGCTGTATCCAGTAGTTGCCGGGCGATATCGAGCATGGCACGCCCGTTTATGCTGACAGTGGATTTGTCCTGTCCCATTCGGGAAGACAATCCCCCTGCCAGAATAAAGCCCAGCTGTCTGTACTGCAGTGTCGACGTGTCCTGAACACCAGATACAGCGCACATGATGACCCCTAAATTAGAACTTGGTACCAATCCATACCCACAGTTTATCAGTATCGACCTTACTTGCTAAGTCACCTTGTGAGTAGTTTGCATATTTGGCACCGAAGCTATACTTATCTGCGAATTTCGTCGTGTACTGAATGTTAATTTCGCTCCCCAGATCGTCAACCGTGCTGGTTGATTCATCGGCACTGAAATCGTGGTAAACGAATAACCAGTTACCACCGGCAAATTTCGTTGCTGCACTCACGTAGAGATCTTGCAGACCCTGGCCTGGTGTACCTAACCATTGATCAGACCAACCGTTGAATTTATGCAAGGTTGCCAGTGGTGTAGCAAAACCATACATGCCGTCGTCTGAGCCAAGTACTTCATATCCCAGTTTTGCAGTAATACCTGAAAAGCTCGCGCCGCCTTCCAGCATTAGGTAAGAAGCTGAGTAGTCGGTTGCTGCCGTTTCACTTGATTGGGTAGCAAATTCCGCGCTGTACAACCACTTCATAGAGTCAGCCTGATAAGCACCACTGTAGCTCACACCATAGGTATCCAGGCTGTTGTCTGTGTCGTTATCTACTTCCAGCAGGTAAGCATAAGCAGTCAATTTGCCCATATCTGACTTGTAGCTTACGTTTAACAGGTGATCGCTTGAATCAATGTCAGCCGCTTCACCGAAGATGCGATTGCGCTTAGTCAGGTAAGCGTAAAACGCGTTTAGTTTTTCGCTCGCTTTGTAGTTAACCGAGATGGCATCATAGGTCTGCCAATCCTGACGCCAGCCTACGTGACCAACAAAACGGTGACCGTCTAAGGCAATAATCTGGCGACCCGCCTTAACTGTTACGCCGTCGCCTTTATACTGCAAATATCCCTGGTTCAGTTCTGTGGTTTCCGGATCAGCAATCACTGAGTACTGACCAGGGTTATAACCTGCCGGACCTACAGTGTAGTCGCCCTGACCCATTACGATGGTCACATCTTCTAAATCAGCTTTAAAAGAGAATCCTTTGTAGCTGCCAGACTCATAGCTCAGCAAAGTACGCAGTGTCAGCGCACTTGCATCTTTTAAGGCGTTGTCTTGTGAAACACCTTCATAGCGAAGATTAAAACTGGCAGATGCCTTAGAATCAGACCATGCATCATGCAAGCTTTCAGCTGATGCGACTGGCGACAACGCAGACGCAATAACCAGGGAGAGTACTGCGCGTTTAGTTGAAAAAAGTGTCGTGTTCATAGTGTTTTCCTAAATTTAGAGTGAGATTGCCTAACCCAGCCCCGCGGGGCCGAGCTAACTCAATGTTTTTATTAAAATTCTTTACGCAGCGTTAGATTTCTTGGAATCGCTGCTTTTTTTATCCGATTTGCGGCTGGAAACAGTTTCCACCTTCTTCTGTTTTTCGTACAGGAAGGTCAGAACCTCATGTCGGTAATGGTTGTATTCCGGATTATCAGCCAGCGCCAGACGGTCGCGAGGTCGCTCAAGTTTCACATCCAGCACCTCACCCACCGTAGCAGCAGGCCCGTTGGTCATCATGACTATCCGGTCAGACAGCAGTACCGCTTCATCCACATCGTGGGTGATCATGATCACGGTATTACCCAAATCAGCGTGAATTTCCATTAATGAGTCTTGCAGGTGAGCACGTGTCAGCGCGTCCAGTGCACCAAAAGGTTCATCCATCAGAAGTACTTTTGGTTCCATGGCCAACGCACGGGCTATACCCACACGTTGCTTCATACCACCTGAGATCTCAGAAGGAAGCTTGTCCAGTGCGTGGGTCATATGCACCAGTTCAAGGTTGTGTAAAACCCAGTCGCGGATTTCTTTTTTGGACTTATTTTTCTGAGTTTGCTTAACCGCCAACTCAACGTTTTTATACACCGATAACCAGGGCAGCAAAGAGTGGTTCTGAAATACCACTGCGCGCTCAGGCCCAGGCTCTCTTACTTCTGCGCCGTCCAAAATTACCCCGCCAGTTGTCGCGGTATGGAGTCCGGCGACAATATTCAGCACCGTAGACTTACCACAACCAGAGTGGCCGATAAGTGAAATGAACTCCCCTTTCGCGATTTTCAAATTCACGTCAGTTAATGCGGTAAACGGGCCTTTTGGGGTAGGAAAATCAATTCCAACCTGACTCAATTCCAAATGTCTAGATTGCATGGTTATATCCTCTCAATACCAAGCGCGGCTTAACGAAGCACCGCATTTTTATCCCAACTCACCAAGCGCTGAACTGAAAGCATCAGGCGGTCAAGCAGGAAACCGATAATTCCGATCGTGATAACAGCGACCATGATTCTGGCCAGTGATTCAGAACTACCATTTTGAAATTCATCCCACACAAACTTGCCAAGTCCGGGGTTTTGCGCCAACATTTCAGCCGCAATCAATACCATCCAGCCTATGCCCAGAGAAAGACGCAGACCGGTGAATATCATTGGGATTGAAGCAGGTAGCACAATTTTTTGTACATGGCTTAACGGTTTCAAACGAAGAACTTTACTCACGTTCACCAGGTCCGAGTCAATGTTTGACACCCCTACTGCCGTGTTGATCAGGGTTGGCCACAAGCAACACAATGACACGGTAAACGCAGAGGTGATAAACGACTTGGAGAACATGGGGTCTTCGCTCACATAGACGGCACTGACCACCATCGTCACCAATGGCAGCCAGGCCAACGGAGAAACCGGTTTAAAGATTTGAATCAGAGGGTTCATTGCCGAGTAAGCAGAACGGCTTAGACCGCACAAAATACCCACAGGAACCGCGACAATACTTGCAATAACAAACCCTACCATCACGGTATACAAACTTGTCCAAATCTGGTCAAAGAATGTGGGAGCACCTGTGAATGGGCGAATTTTAGGCTCGTAGCTCGGATCTTTAGCAATCCGGGCGGCATTGCGCTCCTCCTGACGGGCGTAAAAAGCATCTGCTTTCTCACGCTGTGCAGAATGTTCGTCGATGAGCGTCATAGACTGTTCCCATACCTGCGCCGGGCCAGGGAACTGGCCCAGTGAAGTATCGATGGTCTTAGCAACGCCATTCCATAGGGCCAGGAACAGGAGTAATCCTACTACCGGCATTAATAATTTCGGTACGTTAGACATAACACTCCCAAGTACATTTTTGCTTCGAATCTGGCCAATTTGACTAACAACGCTTGCTGATTTACTCATCAATGTAACCCTCTTTCATGGACACGGCTTATAGAACCGTGTCGCCTTTCAGACCGATGCTGAACTGTTCCAGGTACGCATTAGGTTTGGTACCGTCGAACGTTACGTCATCGATAAATTCAGTTTGCGGTGGCTTAAAGCCGGTTTCGGTTGCAAACTCAGGGAAGTCCGCCAGTGAGGCTTTGCCTTCAGCAATCAACGCTTTCGCAGCCTGGGCATAAATGTCAGGGCGATAAACTTTCTTGGCAGTTTCTTTGTACCAGTCATCAGACTTCGCTTCTGAGATCTGACCCCAGCGGCGCATTTGCGTCAGGTACCAGATTGCATCGCTGTAGTACGGATAAGTCGCGTTGTGACGGAAGAACACGTTAAAGTCAGGCACTTCGCGCTTGTCGCCTTTTTCGTACTCAAAGGTACCGGTCATGCTGTTTGCAATAACGTCTTCATCCGCACCAACATAGCTGCTCTTAGCCAGGATTTTCACGGCTTCAGGACGGTTTGCATTGTTGTTCGCATCCAGCCACATTGCAGCCCGGATCATCGCTTTTACCACGCGAATGTGTGTGTTCGGGTTTTCGTCAGCCCAGGCTTTGCTTACACCAAATACTTTTTCCGGGTTGTTTTTCCAGATTTCATAGTCAGTGATAACCGGTACACCAATACCTTTGAATACCGCTTGTTGGTTCCAAGGCTCACCTACGCAGTAGCCATAAATGGTACCGGCTTCCATAGTCGCGGGCATTTGTGGTGGAGGCGTTACAGACAACAGAGCCTGTGCGTCAATCTGACCAGACGTATCACCTTTGTGAGGCGCATAGTAACCAGGGTGAATACCACCAGCAGCTAACCAGTAACGGAGTTCGTAGTTATGGGTAGAAACCGGGAATACCATACCCATTTTGAAAGGCTTACCCGCACTGGCGTAGCTGTCTACAACCGGCTTCAGGTAATCAGCTTTAATTGGGTGAACAGGCTTGCCATCCTTTTGCGGAATGTGCTTTTCCATTTCTGCCCAGATATCATTCGAAACAGTAATACCGTTACCGTTCAGGTCCATACTGAACGCTGTGATAATGTGAGACTGCGTACCAAAACCAATTGTTGCACCCAATGGCTGACCTGCCAGCATGTGCGCGCCGTCCAGCTGACCGTCGATGACACGGTCAAGCAACACTTTCCAGTTCGCTTGCGCTTCCAGTGTTACATACAGGCCTTCGTCTTCGAAGTAACCTTTTTCATAAGCAATAGCCAGAGGTGCCATATCGGTCAGTTTGATGAAACCGAACTTCAGCTCTTCTTTTTCCGGCCAGCCAATGTCTTCCGCATTTGCGACACCAGACACTGAAGAAGCCATTACTGACGCAGCAATTACCAGTGAAGAGGTAATTTGTTTAAGCCTGGTTTTTAGTTGTTTGTGTAACATGTGCGTTCCTTAAACCAAAAAAAAAGCCCACCAGTAATGACTCATCATTACTGGCGGGCTTCGTTGCCTGTTTTCTGCTCTCTCATAAAGCAGAAACGAAAATAAGTTGTGTGCTTTAGCGTGCTAGCATTCGCTGACTTTACTAATACATAATTGGTGCCAAAATTTATAAATCAAACAAAGTCATAGACTTAACATTTTATCAACATATTTTGATTGACATTATTTGTGTCACGACGGTGCGTTTTGTACAAAAGCTGTGCAAAAAGACCAGCGCAAAGCAGAGGCAATGGATCAACATGGGGCGTGAGTTTGCACCGCGATCGCACGATCAACGTGCAAAAAATCGCGATGAACGTCCAGAATATCATCAAACCGTAGCGGGAACAGTCGCCAGGCAGGTTAAATTTGATGACGAATTTAGCACGGGATACAAAGCAAACTGCCGCAGTAAGCGGCAGTCAATTTATGGGATAAAGAATAAAGAAACTAACGTGCTTCGAATGGCAACCGTTGAGTATTGCGGCCTGCCCACATATCGCTGGCTCTGGTCGTCGCCTCAGGCAGTGCTATGTTTTCCAGTAACATCAGATAAGCCGACAAACTGGCGATGACCGCTTGTTCAGCGTAGTGGTGGTCTTGCTCTCCACGCCAAACAGCCAACATGGTTGATGTACTTACATCGCGCTCTTTCATCGACCAACCCGGTGAAGCAGGATAGATCACTTCACGGGTTTTACCGTCCCGGGTAAAATAGAGGTGAGTATCTCGCTCAGTGTTCACTTCTGGATCCCCGCCATCCCCCCGAAACACCAAAGATGCCTGCTCGAACGCTTCATTCACCACGGCATGACGTTCATCCAGATGCAGATGATAAACCCCCTGAACTGCAAATGGCGCATGGCTAGGGTTAAGTAAACGTGCCAAGGTATTAGCACAGGAACGCAAACCAAACAGTTCACGCAGCTTTATCAAACGGTCTAATTCAGGTAAGGCAATGCCTAAATCCAGATAACTAACGTTATAAACGGCCTGATGATTAACAGCTTGCTCGATGGATTGTGCAAGTGATAATCCCAGGTCAGGCAAAGCATGACTCGCGTAGAAACGTTTGGAACCGGGTTCAGATGCACCATGCAAACAAATATTCACGCCTTCCGATGCCAGTAACGCCGCACTGAACAAATACCAGGGGAGTTGTCTGCGCTTACCGGCATAGCAGCCGATATCAAGCTGCACCTGTAACCGGGATAAGTCTTTGGGTAAACGCTCGCGGCAAGCGCGAATGAAGGCAGTGAGTTCTTCGACAGATTCTTCTTGCATACGCAACAACATTAAGAACGCACCGGCTTGTTCCGGTGCAATGCTGTTGTCCAGTACGCGTCCCATGGCGTCATAGGCTTCGTCGAACGTCAGATGACGCGCACCCTTTTGCCCTTTGCCAAGGGCCTTAATATATTCGCTAAATGGCAAGCTTCTCATAAGATTGGTTAAGCAGCTCTAAAGAAACAGATTGGCGAGCATTGACCACATGCCCTATCACTACCAGTGCAGGGCCTGTCATGTTTGCTTGCGCAACGTGTTGAACTATATCGCTAATCGTCGCAGCGATGACCTGTTGTTGATTACAACACGCGTTTTCAATCACCGCAACTGGCATATTCGCATCTACGCCATTTTCTTTTAATCGCTGGCATAAAAGCGCTAAGCGCTTAAAGCCCATATAGATAACCGTGGTTTCACGTTCCGCGCTACGCGCTATTGACGCCCAGTCAGCTTCTTTTTCAGGGTTTTGAAACTGTGCAGTCATCAGTCTGACGGACTGAGCCACACTGCGGTCCGTTAGTGGAATGCCAGTGTAGGCCGAGGCCCCTGAAGCAGCGGTAATACCAGGCACAATGGCAAACGGGATATTCGCTTCAGTTAATGCTGTCGTTTCTTCGCAAGTGCGAGCAAATACTGCCGGGTCGCCGCCTTTCAGCCGCACAACTCGCTTACCCGCCTGCCCTAGCGCCACCAAACGCTGGCAAATTTCCTGTTGTGGCACACTGTGTTTACCACAACGTTTTCCTACGAAGACTTTTTCGATATGACGTGGAATGCAGTCCAGGACAGATTGATCTACCAACCAGTCAAACAGCACAATATCCGCCGTTTGCAGTAAGCGATAGGCTTTGACTGTTAGCAATTCGGCATCACCGGGGCCGGCCCCCACAATAAACACTTCTCCGGCTTTTTCAGACCGACCGCGTGCAGACAGAGCATTGTTGCCAAGTCCGGAAGCACCATCACGTCGGGTGATATTGCGCAACCGGCTTTGAATACGAAGCGCCCCTTGGATCAGTGGCGCGGTAACAGGGTTAAATAATACGCTCATAAGGGGTAGATTCCGTGTCAGTTGAAGATTCAGCCTCAGCAGTGAGTAAGGCCGCCAGCTCGGTTTTGCACGAGCCACAATTTGTGCCGCATTTGAGGTTTTTACCCAATGCTTCGACACTGTTACAACCGTCCTGGATAGCCTGCTTGATGGTGTTTTCACGCACACCAAAACAGCTACAGACCAGTTTCCCTAATAAAAATGCGTCATCCGGCTGTTGATTCAACATAGCAGATACCTGCTCCGCGGACAGCGCCGTTTCAGTGAACAGACTATCAAGCCAATCTGAAGGCAGATTCAGCGCATTTGCACTAATCAATACAGCCAACACCAGCTTGTCGTCCCGAGTGGCCACAACACTCACGGCGTCTGCCGATTGCCTTGTTACCCATTGTGTATCCTTGGGTAACAGCGCAAATACACTGTCTAACACTGCCTGAGGCGCTTTAACATCCGCAACAGAAGCACTGTGTGCCACCTCAGTGGGGCAAGCCAGCCAATAACTGAAGCTCTCCCTCACCGGCCCGACATACTCGGCATTGCCGTACACCAGACCATAAGAGGCCATGTCAGCTTTTTTGGCTTTGACTGCACCGTGTTTGAGTTCAGGCTGCCCCGACAAGGGGTCATTGGCACCGTTGAGTAAGGCACCCACTTTACAATGTGATCCCCAGGTCGCAGACCAGTGAAACGGCGCGAACATGTCGCCTTTTCGCTGTTTGTCGTCAATGGTTACGGGCAGAATCACCGTGGTGTCGGTCGCGCAGGCAGCATTTAATGCCAGGAGATCGCCGTTTTCCACACCCAGTGTTTTTGCATCTGCGCTATTCACGCTTAGCCACGGACGATCCATGTGTTTAAGTAACCGCGCCGTGTTGCCGGTTCGGGTCATGGTATGCCATTGGTCCCTTACCCGCCCAGTATTCAATACATAGGGATAATCCGCTGAAGTAGCCTGGGTAGGCAATGCCGGGGTAACCGCAATCATGCGGGCTTTACCGGTTGGGGTATAGAAAGTACCGTCCGCAAACAGTCTGTCTGCACCTGCACGATGAGCCTCACTGAACGGCCATTGCTGTGGACGCATGGCATCGTATTGCTGTTCAGTCAGGTCTTGTAATGGTGATAAGTCCAGCGCACGGCTCCCACCATTTTCAGTACCGGTTAATGCGCAGTGTTCGCGAAAAATCTCGGCCGGATGCTGATAACTAAATGCCTCATCAAAGCCTAACGCACACGCCACTTCACTGATGATTTGCCAGTCGTGCTTTGCTTCACCACTTGGCGGCACCAAGCCACGTTGGCGCGAAATGCGGCGCTCTGAATTTGTTACTGTGCCATTTTTTTCTGACCAGCCCGTTGCGGGAAACACCACATCAGCAAATTTAAGTGTGTCGGTTTGTGCCGCAGTATCGGACACGATCACCATTTCACAGCGCGAGAGTGCTGCTTCAATTAATTCGCGATTTGGCATACTGGCAACAGGATTGGTTGCCATAATCCATAAACACTTAATTTTTCCGTCAGCCGCGGCCTGAAACGTATCAACGGCTTTCAATCCATTTTTTGTTGCCAGATTCGGCGCCTGCCAGAAATCGCGCACAATACGCTGATGCTCAGTATTATCAATATCCATATGCGCGGCCAGCATGGTAGACAAGCCACCTACTTCGCGTCCGCCCATGGCATTAGGTTGACCGGTGATCGAAAAAGGGCCACTGCCGGTTTTGGCAATCTTTCCACTCGCCAAATGACAGTTAATGATGGCATTCCCTTTGTCTACACCGGTAGTGGACTGATTGATGCCCATAGAGAAAAAGCTGATCACCCGAGGAAGTTGGGTAAACCATCGGAAAAACGTTTCAACGACAGACTGAGGTAGTTTACAAACGTCCGCTACTCTGGCCAAATCCCATTCACTCGCAATCTGCATGGCTTCTTCCAGCCCTGACACGGATTGTTCAATGTATGCGTTGTCCAGCCCATCGTGTTGTGACAAATAGTTCAACAAGCCGCAATACAATACGGCGTCCGTACCGGGAGCCAACGGCAAATGTAAATCGGCAAGCGTACAGGAATCCGTTTGGCGAGGGTCAACCACCACGACTTTCATATCGGGGTTTTGTAACTTGGCGCGCTCAATACGCTGGAACAACACCGGGTGAGTCCAGGCAGCATTACTACCTACTAGTACCAGCAAATCTGTGTGCTCTAAATCTTCGTAGTCACACGGCACAATATCTTCACCAAACGCTCGTTTGTGCGCGACAACAGCCGATGACATGCACAGGCGTGAGTTGGTATCGATATTGGCGCTGCCAATAAAGCCTTTCATCAGTTTATTGGCAACGTAGTAATCTTCGGTCAGCAGCTGACCAGAGCCGTAAATTGCGATGGCTTCCGGACCGTCCGTTTCCAGAATGCTGCGCATTTTATCGGCCACCGTTTGGATGGCTGTTTGCCAATCGCTGCGTTGGCCATTCACCATGGGAAACAACAGGCGGCTGTCCTGACCTAATGTTTCCAATAAATGGGTACCTTTAATGCAAAGGCGTCCAAAGTTAGCCGGATGTTCCCGGCTACCTTGCAGGTCACTGAGTTGTGGCCCTGCAGCCCCCTGGCGTACTACATCCACGCCACAACCCACACCGCAGTACGGACAGGTTGTTTGCAGTAGTCGTTTACTGCTTTGGGGATTCGCTGTTGGGGGTAATGAAGTCATTGCAAGTCCTGGCTGTTACAGTTCAATCAATACACGTTGTGCGTCAACACGAACAGGGTAAGCATTAACGCTCACATCATCGCGCTCCAGACACGTGCCGGTAGCCAGTTCGTAGTGCTCTTTATACAGCGGTGATGCCACCACTGTCTTTCCGCCCAATGAACCGACAATACCGCGATAAAGGACGTTGGCTTCGCCAATAGGATCCCAGTTGCTAATCGCAAAATACTGTGTGCCTTCGCCGTTCACAATCCGGAAGATAGCAACCTGTTCCTCACCGATCAGCGCGCAAACGCCACTGTTGGTAACCAGGTCATCTTCATGGCACACATCATGCCATTGTGGGGTATAACTTTCTTGTGCTTGCATGATTGTTCTCCTAAACGATTTCTACCGGAATGGCTTTTTCACCTGAAAACTTTTCGGCTTTGGTAGCCGGACGAATCTGATCGCGCTCTGTCACGAACTGAATGTTACTGTCGGTGGCGTCACTGTTCACAAACTGGCGGAAACGCTTGAGGGCTTCCGGCGATTCAATGGTGGTTTTCCACTCACACTGATACGTATCAGTAATTAACTGCATTTGCGCTTCAAGTTCGTCGCCAATGCCCAACGAGTCTTCAATCACAACCTGTTGCAGGTATTCCAGACCGCCTTCCAGGTTTTCCATCCAAACAGAGGTCCGCTGTAAACGGTCTGCGGTTTTGGTGTAGAACATCAACACGCGGTCGATGTACTTAACCAGAGTTTCATCGTCCAGGTCTGTTGCAAATAAATCTGCATGGCGAGGCTTCATACCGCCGTTTCCGCATACATATAAGTTCCAGCCGTTTTCAGTGGCAATAACACCGATATCTTTACCTTGTGCCTCGGCACATTCACGGGTACAGCCCGATACCGCAAATTTAATTTTGTGCGGCGCACGCAGGCCTTTGTAGCGGTTTTCCAGGTCAATGGCCATCGTAACCGAGTCTTGCACACCGTAGCGGCACCAGGTGCTCCCTACACAAGACTTCACCGTACGCAGTGCTTTGGCATAGGCATGACCTGTTTCAAAGCCACCAGCAACCAAAGCTTCCCAAATAGCCGGAAGTTGTTCGACACGCGCACCGAATAAATCAATACGCTGACCACCGGTGATTTTGGTGTACAGATTGTACTGTTTAGCCACTTCACCCAGCAGAATCAGTTTGTCAGGGGTAATTTCACCACCGGCTACACGCGGTACAATCGAATAAGTACCGTCTTTTTGCATGTTACCTAAATAAGTATCATTGGTGTCCTGCAGTGGTTGATGCTGCTGTTGCAGAATGTAGTCGTTCCACACCGACGCAAAAATAGAACCGGCAGCAGGCTTACAAATGTCACAGCCCATGCCCGTACCGTGTTTTTCCAGTAATTCGTTGAAGCTCTTGATGCCTTCAACCTGAATCAGGTGGTACAGCTCCTGACGCGTGTAATTAAAGTGTTCACAAATGGCTTTCGATACTTCAACGCCGCGTTTTTCTAACTCACTGTCGACAACGTTTTTCAATAAGGCTGCACAACCACCACAACCTGTGCTTGCACTGGTTGCGCCTTTCACGTCTCCTACAGAGCAACAGCCGCCGTCGATAGCTTCAATAATGTCGCCTTTTGACACGTTGTAGCACGAACAGATTGTTGCTGCGTCACCCAAGGCATCTGCACCCAATGTTGGTGCTTCACCGGCCGAAGGCAGAATGAGCGACTCTGGCGCTTCTGGTACGGCAATTTCGTTTAACGCGTATTGCAACAAAGTATCGTAGTCGCTGGTGTCACCCACCAGTACCGCGCCGATTACATGCGTTTTGCTTGGATCAACGACGAGTTTCTTGTAAATGCCATCAGGCTGATTGTGATAGGTATACACCAACGCGCCCGGTGTTTTTGCATGGGCATCACCAATTGAGCCTACTTCTACGCCCATTAATTTGAGTTTGGTACTCATATCGGCACCGGCAAATTCACCTTCGCCACCCGTCAGGTGGGCTACCGCTGCGCGTGCCATGGCATAACCCGGCGCAACCAGGCCATATATGCGGTTGTCCCACAATGCACATTCACCAATGGCGTAAATATCCGGATCAGAAGTCTGGCACTGGTTGTTAATAACAATACCGCCGCGCTCACCCATTGCCAGCTCGCTGCTGCGACCTAACTGGTCACTTGGGCGGATCCCGGCAGAGAACAGAATCAAATCAGTTTCTAAAAAGCTGCCATCAGAGAAATTCATGCGGTAACGACAATGTTCGCCGGCCACGATTTCCTGTGTGGCTTTTTGCGTGTGCACCTGAACGCCCAGGTCTTCAATTTTCGTTCTGAGCTGGTCACCGCCCATCAGGTCCAGTTGCACCGCCATCAATTGAGGGGCAAATTCGACCACATGGGTTTCAAGGCCGGCTTGTTTTAATGCGTTTGCTGCCTCAAGGCCTAACAAACCGCCACCAACAACAACACCAACTTTACTTTGCGCAGAGGATGCACTGATAGCTTCCAAATCTTCAATAGTACGATACACCAGGCAATGGGGTTGGTCGTTACCCGGAATCGGTGGTACAAACGGGTATGAACCTGTTGCCAGTACCAACTTGTCGTATTCAAAGGTTTCACCACTTTCCAGTGTAACCACTTTGGCAGAGCGATCGATGTCACTTACCCGAGCATTGACTCGTGCGTCAACCCCCCACTCCTGATACGTTTCAGGTGTCGTCATGGCTAAATCTTCAGCCGTTTTACCTGCAAAGTACGACGACAAATAAACCCGGTCGTAGGCCAAACGGCCTTCACCGCTTAAAACCGTAATGTGGCAATCATGCTGGCTGTTGATCAACTGCTCTACAAAATGATGGCCTACCATGCCATTACCGACAATGACGATGCGTTGTTGTGAAGAAGAAGTCATTTTGTTCACCTTTCTTGGGGACAAAAAAAAGCCCACGACCTTTAAGGGTCATGGGCTCCGTTGCCTGTTTAGCGTTAGCTTTTAAATTGTGTGATGGCTCAGTACGGCTGAGTCTACATCGTATTAAGTTACTATCAAGATCAATGCCAACAGTAAGAAATGTTAGTTTTCATAGAGTTATAAAAATTGATTACCGGGGCTTATCGACCTATTGCACCAAAATAATGCAAAAAACACGTTTCCCGGTGCACCACACTGATGAATGCACCACCTTATCGAATAAGAGACAATGCCAATAACGCGGCCAACACCGCAGATATCCCCTGCCAGAATTTAACCGGATTACGTTCTGCAAGGGGCAGTGTTTGCTGATAGGCTGGATTCGGATGCTGTAAGTCATACAGCAACTCAGACAAACTTGGATACCGTTTCGCCGCTTGCGGGTGACAGCCTCGTTTCACTGTCTCATCTAACCACACAGGAACAGACACATCTCGCTGTAATAATCGCTGATACCGCAGCTTGTGCAGTGCGCTGTAGCTGGTCGTTTTAGCGACTGCCGTTCCATATGGATGTGCGCCAGACAAGGCATAATAAAGAATCGATGTTAATGAAAACTGATCAGCCTGTTCATTTGCCCACAACCCCACAAAATACTCAGGCGCACTGTAGAGCAGATCGCCAGGGATCATTAATTGATTGGGATCTTCCAGAAAATTATGACCGTGGATACTGGCACTGCCAAAGTCAATAATAATCACCCGGTCCGAAGACGTGAGTAATAGGTTTTCCGGACGCAAATCCTGGTGTAACACCCCTTTGCGATGCAAAGCGGTTAACCCGGCAACCAGTTGCGATGCCCAGTCCCTGACCTGTTGGACACTCGCCTGGCCATTGTCCAGCAAATGTTGCTGCAGTGTTTGCCCTTCGAGATACTCGGTTAGGGTATAAAATGCCGACCTGGGTGTGTCATGACTCACCGCTTTCATTAAATGCGGATTGTCGACCATACGTGCCACCCACTCTTCTTTTGCCATGTCATCTAAGAAACCGGCATTATCAATGTGAGTGGTCGCAGGCACTTTTAAAATAGCCATTTGCTGAGACGTTTGATGTTGAGCAACGAAAACCTCGCTGCGATCTGACCGATGCAAACATTTGGTCAAATGCCAATCATCAATATTTGTCCCAATGGTCGGCTGAGTGACTCTGGGCAAGAATCCATTGTCATCAAACGCAATGGTTGAATCCGAAGTCACACCCGTTACTGCCAGGACCTGAATGGTGAGATTGTCTGAACTGCCTGCCGCCAGGGCTTGTTCTATAACTTCCTCACAATATTCCGTTAGCTGCGCCTCGCTAGCCGGCATCTGATCAAATAACGTTTGCGCATCAACAAACTCGCTAACCCCGTCGGTCATTAAAATAAATTTATCACCGGGTTGCACTGCCATGCTGTGAATATCGACATCCAGCTCGGGTTTTATACCCAAAGCATTGGCGAGGTATGTTTGCCCTGACTCAGACTCACCGGTGTGTGCGCGTGTTAAAGTGGTAATCACCTCATCACGGCAGTGCAAGATGGTACTGTCACCGCAATGTACAACCGTTGCACAATCCTGATGAAGAATAAGACTGGAAAACGTACACACATAGCCCCTATCCGGATTCCCCTGATAAGGACTTTGTGCGGTTTTGACGTATAAAGCCGTATTGATCGTCTTTAATACGTTTTGTGCGGCTCTGGCAGCCGACCAGTTATCACTGGTTAACAGGTAATCACGATTAAACTGCGTAACAGCCAGCTCGCTGGCGTACTGGCTCACCTGGCTGCTACTAATACCATCAGCGATACAGGCGACTATCCCGCGTCGCTGTAAAACGGCAAAATCAGGCACTGTCAGTTTCTGACAGTCCTGATTTATTGGTTTGATACCGCTGCTGGAGCAAGCTCCCCAGCGGACAGCTAACATGTACCTTATGCCTTATCGTTGACCTTTGCTGCAGGTACAGCTTTTGGTGCAGCGCCACCTACCAGTGTGCGCTTAGGCGCAGTTTTGTAGTGCGTTGAGTACAGTGTCAGGCCAGTAAATGCCAGACCACCAACCAGGTTGCCCAGTGCTGTTGGAATTTCGTTCCAGATAAAGTAATCCAGGATTGAGAAATCACCACCCATGATCAGACCAAATGGGAACAGGAACATGTTTACAACAGAGTGTTCGAAGCCCATGAAGAAGAACAGCATGATTGGCATCCACATGGCCAGAACTTTACCGCTCACGTTAGTCGAAATCATCGCGCCAACTACGCCCAGTGACACCATCCAGTTACACAGCATGCCGCGGATAAAGATAGTGAACCAACCCGCTACACCATACTCAGCATAACCGAGTGTACGAGACTCACCGATGCTGGCAACTTTGGTTGCAATAGCGCCACCGTCCGTGTTGTAACCCATAGTGAAGATAAATGACATCATGAATGCCACCGTCAACGCACCGGCAAAGTTACCCACGAACACCAATCCCCAGTTGCGGAGAATCTGTGGCCAGGTTACACCAGGCCGCTTAGCCAGCCAGGCTAAGGGGGCAAGTACGAATACACCCGTTAACAGGTCAAAGCCCATTAGATACAACATACAGAAACCAACCGGGAACAATACAGCCCCAATCAGAAAAACACCGGTCTGAACAGCAATGGTTACTGCAAATACCGCTGCAAGGGCCAGAATCGCACCCGCCATATATGCCCGAATTAAAGTATCGCGGGTAGACATATATATTTTTGATTCACCCGCGTCGACCATCTTGGTCACAAACTCCGAAGGAAGTAGATACGCCATAATCAATCACCTTACTGTTTTAAAAGAGTGCACAGCGTTCACTGCTACGTTCGCTGCCGTTTTTCACGCACAAAAAAGCGCCCGCACCACCTTCCAAGGAAGGTAGTCGCGGACGCCTTTGTCCAATTCTGTGCTGTCGTCAAATCCCTAAGACTTGCCCTTCACCCGTTCCAATTTTCTTGCCAACTTGCAAAATTAAATTTAAATCAATGAAAATCAACAATTTAAACAAAAATACAGAATTTGGTCGAATATTCATCAACTGAACGCATTGCGCCAAATTGGCGCAAATTCACCAAAACAGTGCTCCGCAATAGACACTTACCTGAACAAAAAGCATTCAACTAAAGGTGTATTTTGCTACAACTGCTCAAAACCCCATCGTTTCTGATGGTATTCCAACAAAATAGCTCTGTATCGTTAAACAGGAACGTCTTTTGCTTTAAAGTTTTATCAATAAGCTGTTTGAGGCCACTATGGGAAAACACAGCGAAATAACTAAACGCTTTTTGCTGGCGGCAAAGTACCAGGAAATCCAGGCACTTCATCACTTGTCGTCCAACTGTCGTACCGTTGAAGCCATTAAAGACATGATTCACCAGCTTCAGCGAGAGCGTGGGATGTCGAATGTATTTCTGGGCTCAAAGGGCGATCGCTTCACCGCGCAGCGCGACCATCAAATAGAAAGCAGTCAGGAATGCGAGCAAGACCTCCGCAGCCTGTTGAAATCACTCTATTTGGGCAATCACGACAATGGCCAGTCGATGCGCCTGCTCAGTAGCATCACCTTCGCGTTACAAGGCATGGATCACCTGCCCAACCTGCGGGAAAAAGTATCGGCACTGCAAGTCAACACACTGGAATCCACCAACGCCTATTGCCGGTTAATCGCCGGTTTGCTGGATGTGATTTTCGAAGCTGCCGATGTGGCCAGTGATCCTGAAATGACCCGCTTACTGGTTGCCCTGTTTAATTTTATGCAAGGCAAAGAATACGCGGGACAAGAGCGAGCCTGGGGGGCCATTGGCTTTGCTGAAAGCCAGTTTGACAGTGAACTGTGTGATCGCATCACGGCACTTACCGAGTCACAGCAGCAGTGTTTTGAAACCTTTAGCAATTTTGCCGACGCCGAAGAACAAGCTATGTGGGCCGAGCTCGCCAATAGTGATATTGCCAATAACATTCAAAGACTGCGTGAAATGATTTGTGCACTGGCCAAAGGCGGCGATTGCTCGCCAGAGCTAAGCGAAGTTTGGTATGACATTGCGACAAACCGCATTGATGCCATGCAGCTCATTGAAGAGCATTTGACCGCGCGCCTGAACAAACAGGCGGAATTGCGAATTAAACAAGCCGAAGATGAGCTGCGAAATCACGAATTGCTGGTCGCTTCGTTAAACAATACACCAGCGCATTCTGGTTCACCGTTCACTATGTTGTTCGATGCGTCAGTAAGAGGTTTACGCGGCGCCGATATTCGCGAGGAAGAATTGAGTGAATCAGCGACGCTGTCTGCTCATAAATCGTTTTATGAATTGATTCGCGGGCAGTCTCAGCGAATCGAGGAAATGGCAGGCCAACTGACAGCGGCCAAACAAGCACTGAACGAACAGAAAGTCATCGACAGAGCTAAACTTTTGTTAATGCAGCAAGGAAAAATCTCGGAGCAGCAGGCCTACAGAAAACTGCAAACATCGGCCATGGAACAGAATATCCGCATTGCAGAATTGGCCCAACGAGTTGTTCAACGCGTCGAAAAATAACCCACACAAGAAAGCACCTGAGGGCAATACCTGTATTGCCCTTGGGTCTGTTTAACGCCAAGTTTCACATTTCACACAAAAATCCATTAACCATAGCCCGGTTCAGTAAGCTGTGGTTTTCTTGTTTTGTTCAATCACAACAACAATGAGAAAACTATGTGGAAGCCTACTATTCGAAAGCAACTCGTCGGTGTGT
>NZ_CFIDRX010000004.1:0-3083 GCF_984433645.1 Marisediminitalea sp. | reverse complement strand
AACAATGAGAAAACTATGTGGAAGCCTACTATTCGAAAGCAACTCGTCGGTGTGTTGCTATGTCTGTCACTCCTGCCCGCTTCAGCAATGGCGGGTATTGGCGATACCTTTCCCTCTGAACGAAAACTGATCAAAGACCCGGTGACCGGTGTCAATATTGCCTTCCTTACCAGTCGCCCGGTTGGCGACTCAAAAATTTACCCTACCCACCCACAATGGACAGCAGATGGTGAATGGTTGGTGTTTCGTTCAAATCGCGTCCCAGGTGAAGCGATGGCCGTAAATGAACAGGACGGCACCCTGGTGCAGATCAGTGAGGGTGGCTACTTCGGTATGCTGGTAAATGCGCAAAAGTCGAACACCCTGTATTTGATGCGTGACCCTCAATTTGCCGCTGACAAACAACCACGCTATGGCCGAAGTGACAATGACAAACAGATCATTGAAGTCAATCTCGGTACTTTACTTGCCGATGCACGTGCTAAACAGGTTAAACCCGCCAGCCATTATCAGCGAGTAGTTGGTGTTGTTCCGGGCAGCATGGGCGCGGGCGGTGATATGGCGTTGGACGCCGCCGAAGACATTATCTATTTTCGTATTGGCCGGGAAGAAGCGGCGCGCCATTTAGCTGAAGGGACTGAGATTGAACCAAATTTCGGACCGAGAAACATGGGCGCAGGTCCCACGGGCATTGCCAGTATGAACCTGAATACCGGGGAAATCGATTTGGTGGTGGCCCTGCCGTTTCAGCTTGGTCACATACAAACCAATCCATGGGTAACCCGGGAACTGGTATTTTGTTGGGAAACAGGCGGAAAATCGCCACAGCGCATGTGGACAATGAAAGTCGGCGGAGAGGTAAAACCACTGTATCCGGAAGCCGAGTATGAATGGGTTACGCATGAAGCGGTGATCACGCCTGATGAAGTCGCGTTTGCCATTATGGGCCATCGTGAAGTAGGTACCAATGATGCCTGGGGGCCATCAGCCTCTCGTCAGAAACCTACAGGGCTCGGCATAGTTAATTTGCGAACCAATGAAATGCGCATTGCCGGACAAACCCGTAGTGGCAGTGGTTTGTGGCATGTGCACGGTTCTCCCGACGGCCGCTGGGCTGTGGGTGACGATTTCGAACGCAGTTTATACCTGATTGACCGCACTACCGATGAGATGATGTTGCTTAGCACTGGACACAAAAAAACGGCAAAGGATCATACCCACCCCACTTTTAGCCGGGACGGTAAAAAAATTCAGATCCAGTCGGCTATGCTATCTGAGGATGACCGCACCATGAACATTGCTGTGATATATCTGCCAGAGCGCTTATTAAACCGATCCTATCAAGACGTTAAACGCCTGGACTAACCCATCATTCTGCCCTTATTTGCCCTGATTAATGAACCTAATCAGGGCATTTAATAGCCCCCGCCCGCCATCGATTTTATTTCACGCTAAATGCAGCTAACAGAATGTCTGGCCGCGACTTAACGCCGCAAATCACAGGCTCATCGCAACCCTACGTAGAAAGCGATTAATGGCACAGTAACTGCTGTTTTAGTTGTTTTTTACCTCACAGACGTTGTTATGCCCAGTATTGCGCAAAGAGAGTGCAAATGATCTCATGTTTCTCACCAAAGTTGGCATTAAAACCCTCGCGGTCCTTTATTGCTGTTGCCGTAACCCTGTTTGGGGTTAGTTGCCCTGTACTGTCTGCCGAGTCCGGTACGTCTTTTACCGCCAAGGACGCCGACCGCCTACTCTACGACCGCTGTGAAGACTGTCACAACGACTATATTTTCGATGGCAACTGGTCAATTGAAGACATTGATGTCAACGATATCGCGCAAGGTCACAACCTGAAGCGGTGGGAGGCCATCCTGAAGTCCGTCTCCATGGGAGACATGCCACCTTCCGATAAGAAACCGTTAACCGCACAGGAAAAAGCCTCACTGCTACAATGGCTCGAGACGTCCCTTGATGATTACAGTGAAACACACCCCAATCCGGGACGGGCCACCCTGCGACGACTAAATCGCCATGAATACGCGAACTCCGTACGGGATCTGCTTGCACTGGAAGTAGATATCGCCGATACCCTGCCTGGCGATGACTCAGGATACGGCTTTGACAATAACGCCGATGTGCTGAGTATGTCTACGACCCATCTCGAACGCTACCTATACGTCGCAGGTAAAGTCAGTAAACTGGCTGCTGGCGTTACCCCCGCCTCAGCCACAAAAACCACTTACGTCGTCCCCAAAGATGGTTCAGTAAAAAACAGCGGCATACCCTCGTTCGATTTAAGAATGAGTGACGATTTACCGCTTGATTCCAGAGGCGGCGGCAGTTTTTCATTCTATGCCCCTGTCACCGGACGGTATGAGATAGCCGGTTACCTTAACGCCAATACCAATAACGAAGTGGACCGCCTTGACGCGCTTCGCCACAGCTACAGCCTGACACTCTCGGCCGGTAATCACACCATAGGCATGGCATTTCGCAAACGCCTGGCACTAACAGAACATGTTCCTAAAATCCGCAAAGGAACAGATTATGTGGTGTTACCCGACAGAGCCGCTACCCCGCTTACTCTGGATTTTGTTGTTGATGGCGCGCGGGTCCATGAGGTTCAGGTACCCTCGTATCATATGTCACCGCGTTTTTCCCAGGCCGCTTTTTTACGGGATGTGCTGGAATTGGAAGTCATAGGCCCTATGTTGCCCGAAGCACAGCAATTGCTGCCACCCGATACCCCAGCTACGCGACAGCTTTTTGTGTGTTATCCGCAAAACGTCACTGCGGGTTCACCTCAGACTCAGGAAGAAATCGCATGCGCCTCGCGTATATTGTCAAAATTAACGTCGCAGGCTTATCGTAGGCCATCCACAACCGACGACGTCGAACCATTATTAAGCGTATTCAGCCGCGCGCGTGAGGATCTGGATTTCAGAGGCAGTATTGCTACTGCCCTCCAGGCACTGCTGGTTTCACCGGGATTCTTATATTTGCAGGAACCCGCACCGTCAGGATTAGCGCCAGGCACGGTTTATCAGATTGATGACCTGGCTTTTGCGGCCCGTCTT
>NZ_CFIDRX010000003.1:0-77164 GCF_984433645.1 Marisediminitalea sp. | reverse complement strand
CCAACAAATCTTCAATCAGACTTTGCATACGCTGCGTCTGCGAACTCATTTCCAAAAAGGCCTTTTGCGTCAGCGGGTCAAGTTCTTCACCGTTGCCCGCCAGGATTTCCAGGTAACCATTGATCACGGTTAATGGCGTGCGCAATTCGTGAGACACGTTAGCCACGAAGTCTTTGCGCATTTCTTCCAACTGCGACACCCTGGTCACATCCCGTGCTATCAACAGCAGATGTTCTTCCCCATAGGGCATGATTCGGTATTCGAAGGTTTTTTGCGGATTTAGCGGCGACGGCACTTCAATGGGGTAGTGGTATTTACCCGCGTGAAAATACTGAATAAATTCCGGATGGCGAATAAGGTTGTCCAAGCGGCGACCAGCGTCACTCGGCCAACGCAATCCCAGTTCCAGTCGAGCCAAACGGTTGCACCAGATAATACAGGCTTTTGCATCAACCACTACTGCAGCATCGGGTAACGCTTCTGACCCTTCCCGAAACCGCTTAACCAACGCGCCTAATTCTTTGCGCTTGTTACGGTTGCGGCGCTGCAGGTAATAAATCCCTTCGTAGATATGTTCCCACAGACCATTTACCGATGGCGGTGACATTTTGCGACTATGCCACAACCAGCGATTGAGCTTATAAAGATGCCAGTAATTCAGTAACAGTAACCCGGTAGCACCTAACGCCACGGCGAGCAGCATGTCGTCGAGATACCAGCCAACCAGGGCAAATACAATGAGAAACAGACACAGTCGCACAATCGACTTAAACCATGAAAAGGGGTAGTACATCCCGGTTTATCCTTTACTTGTGCGACGTAATTGAAAGCTGAATGGGGCAACCACTATACCCCATTGCGCTAATGACTTACAGTTTAGTAGAAAAGCGGTAACCGGCACCACGCACAGTCTGGATCATAGCATCGTGACCATGCATGCCAATCGCTTTTCGCAACCGGCGAATGTGTACGTCTACCGTTCGATCCTCTACATACACATTGGTACCCCATACATTGTCGAGCAGCTGTTCACGGCTGTAAACACGCTCGGGGTGTGTCATAAAGAAATGCAGGAGTTTGTACTCCGTCGGCCCCATATCCAGCGCGTCTTCATTGGCCATTACACGATGCGAGATAGGCTCTAACTTCAAGCCGTTGAATTCGATTGGCTGTTCATTCGACGTGGGTGTAACGCGACGCATTACCGCTTTAATACGGGCAATCAGTTCTTTTGGTGAAAAAGGCTTGGTGACGTAATCATCCGCGCCCGCATCCAAGCCGCGAATTTTGTCTTCTTCTTCGCCGCGAGCAGTCAGCATAATAACCGGGATATCCCGCGTAAACTCGTGCTGCTTCAGACTTTTCGCTAACTGAACTCCACTGCCACCTGGCAGCATCCAGTCAAGCAGGATCAAATCCGGGTACGGCTCCACCAATTTTTGCTGCGCGATGTCGAAGTCTTCCGCCTCAATTGTTTCAAAACCAGACTGCTCCAGCACAAATTTCAGCATGTCGCGAATCGGCGCTTCATCTTCCACTAACAAGACTCTTCTTGACATAGATTTTTTCCAGCTCATAACCAAAACGCCGCTATTATTATCAGGGTGTGTGACAATTTTATTAAACGATTACATTATTATGTCAAGTTTATGAACTTTGACACCGAATCCAACGTAACACAAAAGCTACGATGAAACTTAACGTTAAACACTCGCGTATAACTTGTTAATTCAGCAATTTGCACATATTCTTGACTGAGCACAGGTTTTTCAATTCGTATAGCAAATAGGTTGCAGATGGCGTCGGTTCAGACAGGATTGTCGAGAAAATTACTTACCCGGGTATTGTCGGTGTATTTCATACTGACGTTTATCGTTACCATTGGCCAGATATTCACTGAGTATCTAAGCACCAAAAGTCACATCGAATCTGAACTTCAAACCCTGAAAAACACCTTTTCGACCAGCCTGACCCGCGCCATTTGGGAAGTAAACATACCTCAGGCTCAATCCATTGCCGAAGGATTAATGGAGCTCCCGATTGTTACCGGCGTGCAGATTCGCGATGAAAACGGTGAGTACATTGCGGATTTAGGCATGACCATTGCGCAAATTCGCGCGCCAATAAGCAGCGGCGAACTGGAAGATCACAGCGGCGGTTTATTCAGTTACAGCTTTCCGCTTATCTTTGAATTTTCCAATCGCGCTTCAACGGTGGGTGACGTTACCCTTTACTCCAACTTTAATATTATCTTTAGCCGAATCGAAGTCGGTATTTTCTTTTTGTTGGGTAACGCCATTGTAAAAACCGCGTTTTTAGTGTTTTTATTTATGACCGCATTCCGACGGATGCTGTCTGATCCGTTGGTAGAAATCACGCAACAAATGAGCGCATTCAACCCGGAGCATCCGGAAGAGTCAAAAGTGCATTTAACACTGCACGATGAAAACGAGCTGCGCTTATTACAGTATTCCTACAACCAGGTCATAGACGACTTGATAATTTCTCAGCAAAAGCTGCGAAGTACCCAGGAAGAACTCACCCGGGTCAACAAAAAACTAGACGACCAGAACCTCCTTCTCGAGCAGGAAGTTGCGAAAAAGACCGCTTCACTTAGCCAGATCATGCTGGACCTTGAACGCCAGAAAGACGAACTGATCACCAACCAGCGAGAACTTCGCCAGGAAAATGAAAACCGACAGTACATCGAAAATGTACTCAGAGAAAAAAACCAGGAACTTGCGAAATCTATGGAGCACCTGAAGCTGGCTCAGGATCAGCTACTTGAATCGGAACGAATGGCGTCGTTGGGCGGATTAGTCGCGGGTATCGCCCATGACGTAAATACGCCTTTAGGTGTTGGTGTTACCGCAGCCAGTTTCCTGCGTGACCGCATTGATACGGTAAAAGCAGCCTACGAGGAAAAGTCGCTGACTAATAAAACCATGGCCTCGTTTTTGGGAGAAGCTGAACAAACAACCCACCTGTTACTGACAAACCTGAATCGTGCCTCTGAGCTTATCACTAGCTTCAAACAAGTAGCAGTAGACCAGACAAGTGAAGCCGAAAGGGTATTTAATTTAAAGAGTTACCTGCACGAAGTACTGCAATCTCTGGCACCTTCATTCAAACACCAAAAGCACGTTGTGAACATTGAATGCCCCGAGGACCTCGAGATACGTTCGGCGCCGGGTATTATTGCTCAGGTCGTCACTAATATGATCATGAATTCAATCATTCACGGTTTTGAGCACAAGGACAATGGCGTAATCGACCTGCTTGTAAAAGAAGAAGACGAAGACGTTGTGATCACCTACAAAGACGACGGTTGTGGCCTGAATGCAGGTCAGCTTGACCGCTTATTCGATGCCTTTTTCACCACAAAACGTGGCCAGGGCGGCAGTGGTTTGGGTACGCATATCATGTACAACCTCGTCACCCAGGCACTGGACGGTCAGATCGACGCCTTCAGTGAACCCGACAAAGGCCTTCGATACGAAATTCGCTTTCCAAAACGAACGTAGATTCCGTTTTCCTTCTATTGCGATCAACGGGCGGCACTGCTAACCTTTGCCGCCCTTTTCAAAAGAATCTGTTGCTCTATGTGGTTTAAAAATATTAAAGCTTATCGGCTGACACAACCTCTGTCCCTGGATGACGAAGCGCTGCAAACGGCGTTAAATGAATTCGCTTTTCGCCCTTGTGGCACTCAAGAAACGGCCACTATGGGCTTTGCCTCGCCTTTTCACTCAGCAGGCCAACACAGCATGTTGTTTCATCAAACCCAGTTGCGTTACTGGATCACATTGAAGAAACAAGAGCGTCTGCTGCCGTCGTCGGTTGTCAATGCAGAGCTTGCTGAGAAAGTCGAGCAAATCGAAGCCGAAACCGGCTCACCGGTAGGTAAGAAGGCCCAGTCAGATCTTAAACAGCAAATTATCACCCGTTTGCTGCCACAGGCGTTTACCAAAAACACCTACACCAATGGCTTTATTTCCATTCCGGACAACCTGGTCGTGGTCGATGCCAGTGCCGACGGCAAAGCAGAAGCTTTCCTTGCTATGGTAAGAAAGGCGCTGGGTTCATTGCCGGTAGTGCCACTGGTGCGCAGCAGCCTGCAAAGTGAATTAACCCATTGGTTAACTGAACAGCCACCCGAGAAAATTGAATTACTGGAAGAAGCGGAGTTCAAGTCTACAGACGAAACCGCGAGTATCATTCGATGCAAAAACCAGCCGCTGGACAGCGAAGAAATTCAGCACCACTTGGACGCCGGCAAGCTGGTTCAGAAAGTGGCCTTTGAATTCGACGAAACCCTGGAAGCGGTTATACAGGAAGACGGCACCATAAAGCGCGTGAAGTTTACCGACCGTATCAAAGAAGAAACCCAGGACATTCCGAAAGATCAGGTTGCAGCTCGTCTTGACGCTGAATTTGCCCTGATGTCGGCAGAAGTGTGCGGCATTGTGGGTTACCTTAGCGAAACGCTGGGTTTAGATAAAGACCTGTAATTAATGACGCCCTAACGTCGCCAGGCTTGCCGGCGACGTTGGGTGGCACTGCGCCAAATCCATTCTACCGGTCCAAATTGAAAACGGGTTAGCCACCAGCGTGACCAACTAATTTCAATTAACCAAATAACCACCACCACCATAGAAACCTGCCAGCGCGACAGTGACGCATAAAGCCCCATTCCCCAGCCGTAGAATATCACGCCGCACAACACACTTTGCATCAGGTAATTTGTTAGTGCCATTTGCCCTACCGGCGCCAACCAGGCGGTAATGCGCCCGCCAATACCTGAAGCACTAACCTTCGCCTGTTGCACTATTAGCATGAACAAACAGGTGTACCCCCAGGCGGTTAGCAACGATCCCCACAGGTTCCATAAGCGGTCGGTAGAAAAGGACGAGGGCAGCGCAAATTCACTGCTGGCTATTGTCCAGGCGCCGCAAGCACTTAACGCCACACCCAGCGGTAAAAATAGCAACAAATGTGTGAGGTAGAAACGCGAAG
The DNA here is from genome assembly GCF_984433645.1 of Marisediminitalea sp. Taxonomy (NCBI): domain Bacteria; kingdom Pseudomonadati; phylum Pseudomonadota; class Gammaproteobacteria; order Alteromonadales; family Alteromonadaceae; genus Marisediminitalea; species Marisediminitalea sp. The sequence continues at coordinate 72,148 of NZ_CFIDRX010000003.1, read as the reverse complement.
ATCTTGTTGCCAGCAATACCCCTGATTTATACAGGGCCATACCTATCAACATGATCCCGGACATACGCACAATAAGCGGAATCAAATAACTGGTTTGGTATTCGATGGTAGTCGCTACCCGATAGGTAGTTTGCTGCCACCAGGAGCCGAGGTTAGCGTTAATTTCCGCCCTCAGTGTTTGCTCAGATGGCCAGAATACCGCTTTGGACTCTGCCAGCTCATCGGCCGGCATGACATCCCAGCCCCAGTACATTAGCAAATACAAACACGTGATCGCCAACTGCAATAGCACAGCCACAATCCACAAACTTCGAATACGCCAATGGCGGCAAGAGTAAATCAACATTCCCGAAATGGCATAGGTGACCAGAATATCTCCCCACCACAACAGGTAACCGTGAATCAGGCCAATCATAAGTAACCAGAGCATGCGGCGGTAATGCAGATTTTTCGCTCGTTGCGGGTCAGATTGCTTGTTTGCCATTAGCACAATGCCGGCGCCAAACAACATCGAAAACAACGCGTAAAACTTTTCTGCAAAAAACAGATCGGTCAGCATCCATTGCCACAAATCAGCAGAAGACAGCGCCCCCATTGCAAACGGATTGGAATAGACGATTTCGGGATACGCAAACGCAATCGCGTTCATCATCAGAATGCCCAGCAACGCGAATCCGCGCAGCGTGTCCAGGCTGATATAACGGGTATTCTCCGTTTTTGAAAGGTCGGATGGCGAGGCCGTTAACGAATGCGATTTACTCAAACTAACTCCTTGTTCACGCATTTATGTTTAAAATCAGGGGTAGCTAATCACATCGATAAACCGGGTTTGTTGTCCATTTGTTTTGTACCCGTGGCGTTGGTTGGCATGGAACCGGGCACTCTCGCCCTCTTTCAACGTATGCCATTGTTCGTCATAGTAAAGTAGCAACTCGCCATGTTGTACTACAACATGTTCATAAACACCAACAGCATGCGCGTCAGACCATTGGGTATGTGCGTTTAATAGCGTTAACTCAAACATTTCAAAGCCGCTGTCCGGATTAAACGCGAACAGGGTCTTTACCCGAAAGTTATCTTCATGGCGAGCCAGCTCCTCATCGTCACCGTAAGGTGATGCATCGGTGCGACTTAATAAGCCAGAAAACGAACATTCGAGGCCTGTCGCAATTTTCCACAGGGTCGCGACCGTGGGGCTAGACTCCTGACGCTCAATTTGCCCCAGCATTGCCTTTGACACGCCACTTGCGGCTGACAGCTTATCCAGACTCCATCCGCGCGTTTTTCGGCGCTGTTTTATTTGTTCTGCAATGCTCTTTGAAATGTGGTCGTGCATAGTATTCCCAATTGTGCGCTATAACGCACAATGCTATGATGCGTTTTTTGTGCGCTATAGCGCACATTAACCATTTATGTTGTGTTCTGCAACGTGGGGAGTGTCATGGCAAGGTATTTTCGCATCAGTCACATTGCCGCAGGTTTGACTGCTGTCGTGGTGGGTTATAGCAGTTCCGTTGTTATTGTTATAGAAGCCGCGCGACAAGCCGGTGCTAACGATGCTCAGTTAATCAGTTGGTTACTGATATTAGGACTCGGCATGGGCATTTCATGCCTGTACTTCTCGCTTAAATTTCGCATGCCGGTGGTGACAGCCTGGTCGACCCCTGGTGCGGTATTTCTCATTTCGACTGCTGGCCCTTTCTCACTTTCCGACGTAACAGGCGCGCTGATTGGCGCCGGTATACTCAGCCTGATTGCGGCGCGCAGTCAGGCGTTGATGCGGGGTATCGAACGTATTCCGCCCGCGCTGGCGGCGGCGATGCTGGCCGGCATACTATTGCCCTATTGCCTGAATGTATTTAGCAGCGCCACGTCACACCCGCTGCTCACCATGTTATTTGTTGGAATTTACTTACTTGGCAGCCGGCTTTTTGCCCGTTATCTCATGTTGATATTACTGGTTGTGGCAGGTATCGCTGCCTGGGTGTTAAGCCCTGCCGGGGCTCCCGCCGTCACGCTTGGCTTACCCACACTGGAGTGGGTAATGCCTACCTGGTCGCTATCTGCGTTTATCAGTATTGGCGTGCCGTTATTCCTGATTACCATGTTGTCGCAAAACTTACCTGGCATCAGTATTTTGCACAGCCATCACTACAAACCCGACAACCGTTTTGTGCTAACGGGTATTGCTTTACTGCAGCTGATCACCGCGCCGTTTGGTGGATTTATGTATAACCTGGCTGCCATCACCGCTGCAATTTGTATGGCTGAAAACGTCGATGACGAACCGGCACAACGTTACAAAGCCGGTGTTGCAGCAGGCCTGGGTTATTTACTGTCAGGTGCGATGGCGGTGGCAATTGTGTCGGTATTTACCATGATGCCAACTGTCGTCACACAGTTGCTGGCAGGTATAGCACTTCTGGCTACGTTACAAAGCAGTTTGCTGCGCGCACTGGAAGAAACCCACTATCGTCAGGCTGCACTGCTCACTATGTTGTGTAGCGCTTCCGGCTTAACCATGCTGGGGATAAGCGCGCCGGTCTGGGGATTATTATTAGGCGTAGTGACGTTAGGGTTTACGTCAGGCTGGAAAAGACAGGTTGTCAGCAGATAACGTCTCTGCGGCAGCATTCAGGCTGCCGCGAAACGCTGCTATTGGAACGGTTTACGCAAAAATCTGTTTCGCTGCTGAACGCATTTCAGCAAACTCGTCAGACAACAACGAATTAACGTCTTCTACCACACCGCGCTGAATCGCCAGATTCAATATGGCGTCTTTCTGATTGTTAATTTGGCCCGCTAATGCCGCTCCCACGCGCACAAAGTCAACATAGGACAGTTTTTCAGGAATATAGGCCAGATCATGCCAGCGCTCTGCTACCGTGACAAAATTATCTCCAAATCCCCAGCTTTGCATGATGCTGCCACCAATGCGCGGCGCCAGTTTATCAATCGCATCATCGAGGAACGTCGGGCTGGCAAACACTTCTTCATGGCGTTCGGCTTCGGTAAGAATAGGCAGTACACCAATGTTGTGGACCAAGGCCGTTAGCGTCATGGTATCAATGGTCATTTCGCGATTTTTGGTGCGGGCCACGTACAGTTGTAGCGTCGCCATGGCATTAGCCACCACTTCAACTGTGTTATTCCACTCGCGTTTCATGTACTCGCCTACCAGTTCGTTTTTAGACACGAACAGCTGCTCCATGGCCAGTGCGGTAGCGATATTTTTAATTTGGCGCAGCCCGATACGGGTTACCGCCTGAGAAATTGAGGTTACTTTAACAGCCCGCCCCATGTAAGCGCTGTTCGCGATTTTGATCATGCGAGCACTAAGTGAGGGGTCCTGACCAATTACATCGCCCATTTGATTCAGATTTATATCCGGATCATCTGCTGCTTTACGAACTTTTAATGCAACTGCAGGTAATGTGGGTAATACCAGTGTATCGTTCTTGATTTTCTCAACCAGAATGGTTAACAGCGCGTTTTGTGTCGACATAGTCCTACCTTAGTCTTGGCTTATTGTGTGCCTGGTTATAGCCAGACAGCTATTCTCGCGATCTCATGCCTTCCGTGGAGCCGGCATTAGTATGCAGAAAATCCAATATAACAACGATTCTGAGATCGCGCACCCAGGGATTGTTATTCTTTTTGACCCTGCGCAATAAATATAAGGGTCATACAAAAAACCCGCCGCCTGTTCCGACACCCGGCGTGTTTACCCTGTCTGGTTTGAGTATAGCATCTGCATAAAAGGTTGGTTATGCTAACGCTAAATTTTCAAATTTTTAGACTAAAGAACAACAAAAACAGACGGAAAATCATATGAAACAGTTATTTACCAAAACACTGCTAGCTACATTAATGGGCGGTGTTATTGCCCTCTCTGGCTGTAGCCAACCAACCAGCAATGACTCACCCGGCAGTACGACGACTTCGCCCTCGTTACTTGTTCCAAAAGAACGTCTTGCTATTTATCACGAGGTTCCTCTTACCGCGGACCTGACTCATTTGAGCGAAAATCAGCGCGCAATGCTGTCGTTACTCATTGATGCCTCTGTCATTATGGACAACCTGTTTTGGCAACAAGCGTTTCACGAAAACAAAACCGACTTTCTTGCATCACTTACAGACCCCGCCATTCGCCGTTTTGCTGATATCAATTACGGTCCGTGGGACAGGTTAAATGGCGACAGGCCGTTTCTTAGCGGATACGAAGAAAAGGCACCTGGAGCAGAGTTCTATCCCCACGACATAACAAAAGACGCGTTTAACAAGGCGTCATTTGCCGACAAAGACGGTCTGTACTCAATAGTTCGCTACGACGATGCAGGTAACCTCACCAGCATTCCTTACAGCGAGGCCTACGCAGCGCCATTGCAAAAAGCCGCAGAGCTACTGAGAAAAGCGTCAGAACTGGCAGACAATCCAGCTTTTGCGAATTACCTGTCACTGCGCGCAGATGCCTTGTTATCCGATGACTATCTGGCTTCGGATATGGCTTGGATGGATATGAAGACCAACCCCATTGAGTTGGTCATTGGCCCCATCGAAAGCTACGAAGATCAGTTGTTTGGTTATCGCGCGGCATTTGAAGCCTACGTGTTAATTAAAGATATGGCCTGGAGCGAAAAGCTGGCAAAGTACGCCCAGTTTTTACCTGAATTACAGCGAGGGTTACCCGTGCCTGATGCTTATAAACAGGAAACACCGGGATCAGACGCAGATTTAAATGCTTATGACGTGATTTATTATGCCGGCCACTCAAATGCGGGCAGCAAAACCATCGCAATCAACCTGCCAAACGACGAACGTGTGCAGCTGGAAAAAGGGACTCGTCGGTTACAGCTGAAAAATGCTATGCAGGCAAAATTTGACCATATTCTGGCGCCGATTGCTGACGTACTTATTGCACCGGAACAACGTGAGCACGTAACGTTTAACGCATTTTTTGCCAACACCATGTTCCACGAAGTCGCACACGGGCTGGGTATAAAGAATACACTGGACGGCAAGCAAACCGTGCGCGCAGCACTCAAAGAACATGCTTCAGCACTTGAAGAAGGCAAGGCTGATATTTTAGGTCTGTACATGGTACAAAGCCTGCTGGAGAAAGGTGAAATCACCGAAGGTACACTGAAAGACTATTATGTGACCTTTATGGCGGGCATTTTCCGTTCGGTGCGCTTTGGTGCCAGCTCTGCACATGGAAAGGCCAATATGATTCGCTTTAACTATTTTGCCGAAGCCGGTGCGTTTGACCGTGACGAACAGGGACTGTATAGCGTAAACATGGACAAAATGTCGGCGGCTGTCGCGTCACTCAGTGAGCGTATTCTTACACTGCAGGGCGATGGTGACTATGCTGGCGTTGCTGCATTGGTTGCAGACAAAGGGGTAATTAAGCCACAGCTGGCTGGTGACCTTGAGCGACTGGCCAGTGCCAGCATTCCGGTTGATATCGTCTTCGATCAGGGTAAAGCGCAATTGGGACTCAAGTAATCCCCGCCTTTCACACCCGTTTAAAACAACGAAGCCGCTTTTTAAGCGGCTTCGTTTTATTCCTGGCCCCTACAATGAATGAACCAGAATTAGGCATAGAAATCGTTCAGGGCTATTCCAACGGCTTCATCTTATCGGTGTAAGGTGGCCATCCCATCGGCTTACCTGCCAGTACGTGTAAATGAATATGGTACACCGTTTGACCGCCATACTCGTTACAGTTCATTACCGCACGGTATCCCTGATCAGCAAAGCCTTTCTCAGCGGCCAGTTTCGCTGCCACAAAATACAAATGCCCCACGACTTCGCGATCAGCTTCAGTTATGTCGTTAATCGTCGCGATTTGTTTTTTCGGGATCACCAGAAAGTGTACCGGTGCCTGCGGGTTGATATCACTGAAGGCAAGCGCCAGCTCATCTTCATATAAAATCTCGGCAGGGATCGACTTATCGATAATTTTGTCAAAAATGGTTTCAGCCATCAGCTCTCTCCAGAAAACGGTTTACCAGAATATAAAGGCAACCAACACAGCACCCAGCAGCAATCGGTAGATCACGAACGGTAACATACCAATGCGGCTAATCCAGCTTAAAAACAGGAAAATACACAGATACGCCGCTACGAACGAGAATCCCGCACCGTAGATAAGTGCATTCCAGTCTACTGCCGTGTCAGCCTCTGCCAAGTCTTTCACTGCCAACAGACCTGCACCCAGGATCACCGGAATTGAAAGCAAGAATGAAAAGCGCGCGGTACTCTCGCGGTTCAGCCCTAACATTAAGCCTGCGGTCATGGTAATACCTGAACGGGATGTGCCGGGAATTAGCGCCAGCATTTGTGCAAAACCAATAATGACCGCTTGCTTAAGCGTAATCGACTCAAGCTTTTGAACATGCTTAGCCTTCACATCGGCGTACCAAAGCAATAGTCCAAATACAATGGTTGTTACAGCTATGACAGCTGCACTTCTGGCATGGGTTTCGATGATGTCCTTTAGCGAGAAACCCGCTATGACGGCCGGAATCGTCGCAATCACTACAAACCAGGCCAGACGGCTGTCAGTCGTTTGTTCTTTGCGCCAACCATGCTGCAGAAACGCGACCGACATGGTAAAAATATCCCGCCGAAAATAAATCATAACGGCAAGTAAACTTCCAACGTGCACCGCCACATCGAACGCCAACCCCTGATTGCGCCAGCCGAGTACTTCAGCGGGTAAAATTAAGTGCGCAGAGCTACTGATGGGCAGAAACTCGGTTAAGCCCTGAATTATGGCCAGTACAATGATTTCAAATAACGTCATGCCTGTGTTGAACTCCATTCAAATGCAATAGGCTGTATAGGTTGGGATGTGCGGTCAAATTGTTGCCAGAGCGCTTCGTAGGTTTTGCCTGTAACCGGATGTCGTTCATTTGGCACCAATTCTGCCAGAGGCCGTAGCACAAATGCCCGGGCGAGTATTTCGGGTCTTGGCAGCACAACGGGTGACTGACACACCTGGTTATCGAAGCACAATAAATCCAAATCCATTGTGCGGGAACACGGCGTCTTATGCCAGTTTTTTCGGCCGAACTCCGCTTCAATCTGCTTGAATAACTGATAGGTTTCCTCAAGGCTTAACGGGGTTTCTACGCTGGCTACCCAGTTGTAAAAACCTGGTCCTTCAAAGCCTACCGCAGGACAATCATACACACTGGACACCTTCACATTGTGAAAATGCTGGTTAAGCACATGATATGCCTGGCGCGTGTGGTATTCCCGCTCGATGTTTGAACCTATACCAATTAAAACGCGGTGCAATGTCACTCGCTAACCTCGTGTGTTACCTGAATGCCTACTTTTTGCGCATCGGGCAAAATACCAGGCTTTTCGATTTTCAATACCAGTTTCTGAATCGGGAAACGTGCACAAAGGCTATCAACAATCGCTTTAGACAACGCCTCGAGCAATTCAAAGCTGCTTGATGCGCCGACTTCTTTAACGCATTCAGCAACAGCTGCATAGTCTATGGTGTGATTAACATCATCAGACGCCATGGCCTCAGACAGGTCAGCATTGATCAGCAAATCCATTATTAACGTGGTTTGTTGCGTGCGCTCCCAGTCGTACACGCCAATCAGGGTAGGTACGCTGAGTCCTTCTATAAAAATTTGCTGCATTTTTAAGGCCTTTAGTCTACATCGAATTACATGCTGAAACGCTTTGAAACCGCGAACGGATTTTGCGCGCAGTATAGCATACAGATACACAGACGCAGCCGGATCAGTCATGGGCAGTTACATTGTGTTTCTGGCTTTCGGACAAAGTTTCTAGTAGTGTGTGCACACTTATTGTATGACAGCGGATATAGTCATGATTGCACTGAGTTTACTGATGGTTTGTGTGGCCTATTTGGTTGGGTCAGTATCCAGTGCTGTGCTCATTAGCCGGCTATTTCGCTTACCCGATCCCAGAAAAAATGGCTCAGGCAATCCTGGCGCAACCAATGTGCTGCGCATTGGCGGTCGTTTCCCGGCCGTGTTGGTATTGCTCTCGGATATCCTGAAAGGCACCATCCCGGTGTATTCCGCGTATTTTATGGGGATCCCTCCGGTTGCACTCGGCCTGATTGCCATCGCCGCTTGTCTGGGACATATCTACCCCCTTTACTTCCAGTTTAACGGCGGGAAAGGCGTAGCAACCGCATTTGGCGCGATGCTGCCTATAGGCCCTTCCCTGGCTGGTTTGTTAATCGCCAGTTGGGCTGTGGTGGTCTTTATATGGGGGTACTCATCGCTGGGCGCACTGGTATCAGTCATGCTGGCGCCGGTATTCACCTGGTTCATTAAACCCCAGTACACCCTGCCCGTTGCCATGCTGTCGATTCTGATCATTTTCCGCCACCGCGACAATATCAAACGCCTTTGGGCTGGTGAAGAGAGTAAAGTGTGGGACAAGGGCAAAGCCAACGAGTAACCCCCTTAACTCAGCCCCGCTTAATATTAGCGCCTGTTGCCCACAATAAATGAGCAACCGCCAGGTAAAGAGCCCGCATTTAGCGAAACAAGTTCAACGTAGTCTATTTCGCCCACAACATCACTACCAGTGAATTGCTGTATTTCAAGATAATACTCTGCGTAGGTTAATCCCGCTTTTTGCAATTCTACGAATGGATATTGCCGGTATTTCCAGGTGCCTTTCACCGAATCTCCCAGGTAGCCACCGCTTTGGGACTGAACGTCCAGAATAAATGTACCGTCACTCTCTAAATTCAGCGCAGTCACATTTTCACACTGTTTTCCTTCGTATCGGTTGATAAGATCCTGTTTAAATAACACAAGGTTACTACCGTTATTTTCCGGCAGTAAAAACAAAGCCAGTGAATTTTTGGTGTACCAATGATTGCCCTCCGTCATCCCCTGAGTGCGCTGAATCGGAAAACCTGCCTCAACAGACAATGCCTCTGCAAGTGCAATGAATTCAGGATCGCGAAGCAACAAAGAATAAAGCAGGGTGTTTTCAGAAATGGACGCTGGCATATCGAAGTCATTCATTTCAATTTGATATTGCTCCGACTCCTCGAACGCCTCTTTAACCTCTTTTTTCTGACTTTCACTTAAATATTTTGCGTACACATATACCGTTGGCTTGCTCGCACATCCAGCCAGCAATATGCTGACAATCGCAAATAAATAGACAGCTAATTTCATTTCTACATCCCTTTACCCTTTTTGATTACATTTGTAATCCACATAGATTACAAATGTAATTCATATAACAGCACGATGCAAATGAAGATTACATTTAGAGGAATACAGAGGGTAGTTTACCGACGACAAGCAGATCAAATTTTGCAATTTCTCTTTAGGGCGTGTTGATCTTTGCTGTACACTTTTGGTAACCGTTCACCAGGGTCCTATTGACAGACAGCTTTGAAGTCGGCAAGTAGTGGATAGTTACGTTGAATCCACGGCAACAAGCTGTCCTTCCGGGATAGGAAAATATCTTTACGGGTTTGACGGCGCTTACTGGAAAACTCACTATCGGCAAAAGTTAACTGTTGGCTCATGAGTGTTGGTCGATGCGATTTACTATACCGCTATGATCTCACATCAGAGACTTATTCGCATCTTCCCTAAACTCGTTTACGTTAATTAAGGCCTTATTGACAATAAGTAAATTTCAGATATTTTGATTATATACATGAAGGATCGTGTATTAATCATTTATAAAAGTACAAAAGGATTTAACTGTGCGTTTATTTATTAGTATCGTGATCTTACTGATTTCATTTACATCAAAGCATTGCCTTGGTGACGAAGGCGGCTGTCCTGTAAATTACGATTGTCATGAATTTACATATTCTCCGCGAAGCTCGGAACGTCTCTCTTTTTCTTATGGTCCAGATACTGGAGGTGGCAGTGCTGGATATTACACACCTCAGGTAACTCTTGTCGGGCCGGGGAGCGGCTCGATATATAATACCGACGAATCAGAAAGTGTTGCAGCATGCGAATTGAATGCAGTGATCAAATTCGAAAACTTAAAGCATCAATTGAATACATTAAGGACACTGTCACATCTCGGGTGTGGCACTGCGTCTCTAGCTATTGCCGTAGCAGGTTTTGCTGTTTCATCAGGCCTATCAGTGCCTGTGGGGGCTGTAGTGGAAACCATATGTGTTGCCGCTGTAGAAATAAACTACTCTGAAGCGATTGGCCAAGCTACAATTGACTTTTAAGCTGCTAAGTAGTCATGTTCAGAATAATTGGGGTAGATTGTGGAAAATAACATACATAAAAAAGCATTTTGTTGGCCTGGGACGGTAGCTTTTTTATTAGAAACCTTTTTTAATAAAGAGCTAGGTATAAATTTTATATTTATTTCTAGACTTATTGATATCGCAACCATTCACTTCTTTACTATTGTTACATTTGCATTAGTAAATGATTCACCTGTTGATTATTACTTGCCTAGTTTAAGTGCCTTTTGTCTTCCTTTTATTTTATTCACTATTATTACACGGTTTAACATTACGGCTCTCATATTGGATAACAGTAAGTATCGCATCCCAATTTTTTTTACTTCATTACTTGTTGCGTTAATGAGCATATGGTTTATCAGTTATACAATAGAAAGTATGCAAGAGTTGGGCTCTAGTATGAAAATTTCGAAGAGTGCTGAAAGTCTAGAGAAAGAAGCCAAAGATAAACTCCAGCTAAGTCGAAGCTCAGATATCTCTCAGCCGGACAATTCAGTTGGTATTCACAATGAATATATCAAGGTTAATGAGCTAACATTGGATGATCTTGATGAGGGCTCTCAGAACATTAGAAACAATAAGGCAACGGCTAAAAGCCAATGAGCTAAAGCCCTGGCAAAAAAAGATGTGGTGCCTGGGAAAGATAGATGCCAATTATATCGCGCAAATGGAAGAAGTACTGGCGTTGTACGCACAACCTGCCAATCCCGATGAACCGGTTATCAATTTTGACGAAGCTATGAAGCAACTCGTGTCGCACTCACGCGCCCCCATCCCACCAAAACCAGGGCAAAGCGAACGCATAGATTACGAATATAAACGCGAAGCCGTAGCGAACATCTTCATGATGTACGACCAACATAGAGGTTGGCGAAAAACGATGGTGACAACCACTAAAAAGAGAGAAGATTTTGCTGAATGCATGAAAGAACTGGTTGATGTACATTACCCCAACGCAAAACAACTTCACGTTTTACTTGATAACCTCATTGCCCATACACCGGGCTCACTCTACCAACGTTACCCCGCACCAGAAGCTCGCCGAATATTAGATAAAATCACCTTCCATTACACACCTAAGCATGCGAGTTGGCTAAACATGGTTGAAATAGAAATCGGCATAATGAACCGACAGTGTTTAAACCGGCGTATAGCGAAATAGGAGGAATTGGAGCAAGAATTAACGGCTTGGGAAAATAGAAGAAATGATGAGCGAGCCAGTATCAAGTGGATGTTTGATGTCCAGCAGGCACGACAGAAGCTCAATCGCGCCTATGCTAAGTTAACATGTCAAAATTAAGTGGAAGTGGTACTAGTAAGCAAGGCTTAAGTTACTGGACGTTGAACTACGGCGTTGATTCTGCCTGTAAAATACGTATTGCTTTTGCCAGACTGGCATCAGAAACACCGCCAACGTGCCGGTATATTAATTTGCCGTCCCGGGAATAAAACAACGTAGTCGGCAACACGGCAACACCAAACTCCCGACTTACGTCACCCGTGACATCCATTAGCATATTGTTCAATTCAAGTTCTTGTTCAGCGAGAAACGCCCTAACCTGAGCAGGCGATTCAGACTGGTTAATCAGCACAATATGGATATCCGGATTATCTCGCTGCGCCCTGGCCATCACCGGCATTTCACGGCGACAAGGTGGACACCAAGTTGCCCAGAAATTAACTACCAGCGGTTTGTCTTTAAAGTCAGAAAGATTCACCGGACTGCCTTCCAGCGAGCCTACCATAGGCACTGGCATCGACGCTGAACGCAACGACAGGGAAACCACGACATAAAGTGGAAGCATAACGACGGATGTTGCAACGCCTGTCCATAGCAGGGTGGAGCGGATTACAGGATGGCGATGGATACTGTAGCTGACGTACAAAGCCGCTGCGACCAGGCCACTTCCGACCGAAAAACCGCCGTCGCGCACATCCAGCATAGCGAGAATATCACCATGAAAATACGACCACTGTCCGACAATGAAACCAAGCCGGGCAAAAAAGAAGCCTATGGCAAAAGCTCCAAACACCGCATTGCTGGCAACTTGATAACAGTTTTTTGGGCTATCTGCGCGCCGACTAAATACAAAACAACCTGCCCAGGCCAGCATTAACGCTCCCCATATCAGCGCATAGTCAATAGAGAGCCCAAGTGGTCCAAGGGAAATACTGTGCAAATCTACTCCGCATGTTGACTAAATTGTTCGTACGCCAGCATCGCATCTGCGGCGTACATCAAAGAAGGCCCGCCGCCCATATAAATGGCCATACCCAAGGTTTCTTCCACTTCGGCTTTACTGGCGCCCAATTCCACCAATGCTTTGGCGTGAAAACCAATACAACCATCACAGCGGGTTGAAACACCTATAGCCAGAGCAATCAGCTCTTTGGTTTTCTTGTCCAGTACGCCATCGCGGGTGGCCGCCTGGGCCATGGCGGAAAAGCCTTGCATGGTATCGGTTATATCCGAACGCAGGGTTTTCATATTGCTAGAGATACGTTGGGTTATCTCTGGATAGGATTTGCTCATGATAACGCTCCTCTTGCCACGCCATGTCAACACAGCGGGCATGGCGAATTAATCAACTTGCAAAGCCGGGGCTAATAATGATAACTGACCGTCAATCGGGGTTAATACTTTCAGGCCCAGGATCTTTGCCAATGCCGGATACACTTCCAAGTTACGCATCGCAGGTATTTTCACTCCAGGCTTAAACGCTGGGCCAGCAGCAACAAAAAACGCCCCCATATCGGGGTGTTCTGGCAAATAGCCATGACCGCCAGGGCCAACACGACTGTCTTTGCGCTTAATAAACTTTGCCGGTGGTGCAATGGTAATAATGAGGTCTCCGGTACGGTCATTATGCGGCATTCGATAATGCTGACGTTGATCCTCATCAAACACCTGAACGCCTGGTAATTTCAGCGCGTTTATACGGTTACGCTGCGCCTCAATAGCCGCCTGGTCCACACCGTCTTTAGCATAGAGCAGGATCTGCTCGCCTTCATTCAACACCAGAAAATCCTCACTGATATTCAGTTCAGATTCCTCTATGGCTTTCGCTCGGTCCACCGGCGTCATGCCGTGATCAGACACCAATACCAGGTTCACCTTAAAAGGAAGTGCCTGAATACGCTTGTAAAGCTGCCCCATTAGCGCATCCAGTTGCTGAACCGCTTCATAAGTTTCTGGTGCATCGGGTCCAAAATCATGCCCGATGGTATCAACCAATGAAAAATACCCTGCAATAAAACGAGGACGGCTCACCTCTGGGTAAGACAGCCATTCAATGATTTGATCGATGCGTTGTTGGTAGTCGGCATATTTAGAATAGTGGAAATGATAAGTAGGAAGCTGTCCGCCAATGCGCGCATCAGACTCAGGCCAGAAAAACGTTGCGGCTTTTAGTCCGTGTGTTTCCACCAGGTTCCACATGGGCATGGCCGTAATCCACGTACTGTCTTCATACCCCTTGCCCATTTTGTAATAATCATGACGCGCTTTGTCGTAAAAGCGATTATTAATAATACCGTGATTCACGGGCAGCAAACCGGTTAACAGCGAAATATGATTGGGAAACGTATTGGCCGGATATACCGGTTGCATCGACATTACACGAGTCCCCTGCCGGGCGATAGCCGCTATATGAGCAGCCTTATGCTTTTCAATGTAATCATGCCGAAAGCCATCTATTGAGATCAGTACCACATGCTGGTCAGAAGTGGCATAAACGCTGGATGTCATTATGGAAAAACACGTAATAACAAAAACAACTAAGCGCTGCATAACAATCACTACCTTTTTATTCTTTGTCCATTCGTCCAAACAGAATGGTTTCTTTTTAGGATCTGAGAGTGACAGTATTTATCGGGGAAGTGTGACAATCCAGTGAAAATCGCTGGTTAACCAGCGATTTTGCGATTACTGAACCAAAATCAAAGCGCAGAAAGCGTATCCAGTGGCCAGCGAGGTTTAACTGAATCGGACAGGGGTGTGCTTTGCCCGGCTTTCAGACGCTGTAAGCCCGCATAGGCAATCATGGCGCCGTTATCAGTACAAAATCCCAGACTGGGGTAAAATACTTCGCCACGAATATCCTGCATGAGCTTTTTCATTGCACTACGCAGTTCGGTGTTGGCACTAACGCCTCCGGCGATAACTAACCGCTTCAACCCCGTTTGCTTTAGCGCACGCTTGCATTTGATCGACAGTGTATCAATGACCGCCTCCTGAAACGCATAAGCAATATTAGCGCGGGTTTGCGGATTGTCATCAGCGTCGCGAATGGTATTGGCGGCGAACGTTTTCAAACCACTAAAACTAAAATCCAATCCAGGGCGATCGGTCATTGGACGTGGAAAAGCGTAATGGCCGGGTTCGCCCTGCTCTGCCAGTTTGGCAAGCAACGGACCACCGGGATAATCCAGCCCCAGTAATTTTGCGGTTTTATCGAATGCTTCCCCCGCTGCGTCGTCTATAGACTCACCTAGCAACGTATAACGGCCAATACCGTCAACCTGTACCAGCATAGAGTGGCCACCAGACACCAGCAGTGCCACAAATGGAAATTCCGGGGCAGTCTCTTCCAGCATAGGCGCCAGCAAATGCCCTTCCATATGATGAACACCAATAGCAGGCACATCCCAGGCGTAGGCCAGTGAACGTCCGACTGACGCGCCGACCAACAGCGCGCCAACCAGTCCCGGCCCCTGCGTGTAAGCAATACCGTTTATATCTTCTTCTTTACAGTTGGCGTCAGCCAGCGCCTTTTGAATAAGCGGTACAATTTTTCTGACATGATCCCGCGAAGCCAGTTCAGGCACAACGCCACCATAGTCAGCATGCAGTTTCACCTGACTGTACAATGTGTGCGACAACAAGCCCGCTTCATCATCGTATACCGCAATGCCGGTTTCATCACATGAGGTTTCTATACCTAATACACGCATGGTCGTAATTTCTTTGCTAAGGACGAATTTAATCGTTAAAGTTTACCCGATTCATAGCGGGCTGGACAATCAACAATCTCAATCAGCCACGCCGTGCCCCGACACATTGACTATTTTTTATCGGCTTTTTTGTCACCGGGGCTTTACATCGCCGTCTCGAATGATTAGAATTTCGCACCATTTTTAACCCGGGTGGTTGAAAAAACCCAGTTGAACCCCGGAAATCCGTTAAGTTTTGAGGTGAGATTTTAATGCCCATCGTTAAAGTAAGAGAAAACGAGCCATTTGACGTAGCACTGCGTCGTTTTAAGCGTTCTTGTGAAAAAGCAGGTGTACTGTCTGAAGTACGTCGTCGTGAATTCTTCGAAAAGCCTACTTGGGAACGCAAGCGCAAGAAAGCAGCTGCTAAAAAGCGTCATCTTAAGAAGTTGGCTCGCGAAAACGCACGTCGCGTAAAACTTTACTAAGCAATGATTGGCAGTGGGGTCTCGTTGAGACCTCTTTGCAATTTATTGATTAGCAGTAAACGAGTATCCCAATGGCACTGATTGACGAATTAAAAAACGCCCAAAAAGACGCTATGCGAGCGAAAGACAAAGTTCGCTTGGGGACTATTCGTATGGCCCTTGCTGCCATAAAGCAAAAAGAAATCGACGAACAGGTAACCCTGTCTGACGCCGATGTGCTTGCGATCTTAACCAAGATGGTCAAGCAGCGTCAGGATGCTGCGTCACAATACGACGCGGCAGGTCGCGATGATTTGGCACAAACAGAACGTGCTGAAATCACCGTCATCGAAACCTTCTTACCACAAGCACTCACCGACGACGAATTGGCCGCGTTAATTAACGAAGCCATGGCGAGCACGGGAGCAAGTGGCATGCAAGACATGGGCAAGGTAATGGGCTTCCTGAAACCTAAGGTCCAGGGCCGTACCGACATGGGTGCGCTCAGCGCAAAAATCAAACAGCAATTAAACTAATAGCTGTATTTTCCCTTTTCTGAATCAGCTAACTGTTTGCGCAATTTCCCCAGCCTGATACAGTAGCCTGAATACGTTTCTGAATTAACTTCTTGGCAGTGTGTAACAGTTATGGCGGGTAAGATCCCTCGCGAATTTATTGATGATTTACTGGCTCGAACAGACATTGTCGAAATCGTCGACAGCCGCGTTCGCCTTAAAAAAGCCGGTAAAAATTACTCTGCCTGCTGCCCGTTTCACAACGAAAAATCACCGTCTTTCACTGTTGCACAGGATAAGCAGTTTTATCATTGCGTTGGATGTGGAGCCCACGGGAACGCTATCTCGTTTTTAATGGAATTCGACAGGCTTGAGTTTGTTGAGGCCATTGAAGAACTTGCCCGCTTGCACGGCCTTGATGTGCCGCGAGAACAAGGCATTGGCGCACGAAGCTTCAGCCCCGAGAAGAAGCAGCAAACCGAGTCTGATTATCAGTTAATGGAAAAAGTGACGCGCTTTTTTCAGCACCAATTAAAACACCACAAACAAGCCGCCGGTGCAGTGGAATACCTTAAAAAACGCGGCCTGTCTGGCGAAATCGTTAAGCAATGGGAAATTGGTTACGCGCCGCCGGAATGGGATGCGCTGTTATCAACATTTGGTAACGACAACCAGGTACGCAAGCAACTGATTGACTTAAAACTGGTTAATCAAAACGACAATGGCAAGCAATATGACTTCTTCCGCGACCGCATCATGTTTCCTATTCGCGATAAACGCGGCCGTGTGTGTGGCTTTGGCGGGCGTATTCTGGAAGGTAATGGGCCGAAATACCTGAACTCCCCGGAAACCCGCATATTTCACAAAGGCTACGAACTGTTTGGTTATCACCACACCCGTCAACAACGCAATTTACCGAGGATTTTGATTGTTGAAGGCTATATGGATGTGGTCGCACTCAGTCAGTTTGACATTCAGTACGCAACCGCCGCCCTGGGTACAGCAACCACTCAGGAACACATGACTATGCTGATGCGCAGCAATCAGGAAATCGTGTGTTGCTACGACGGTGACCGCGCCGGACGTGATGCAGCCTGGCGAGCGGTAGAGAATGCCCTACCCGCTTTGAAAGATGGCGTGCATTTAAAATTCCTGTTCCTTCCCGACGGCGAAGACCCGGACACCATGGTGCGTAAAGTTGGCAAAGAGGCATTTGAATCTCTGATTGCCGACGCTGCGCCATTATCGCGCTTTTTCTTCGATACGTTACTCAAACAGCATCCGGTGGGTACCCCCGAAGGCAAGGTTGCGTTGAAGTCTGCCGCTCAGCCATTGATTGATCAGGTTGCCGGCGAACAACAAAAACAAATGCTGCAGGAAGAATTGAGCAAGCACGTAGGCGAATACGACCGCTTCAAACTGGACCGTGATATTCGCAACGCCAATGACCGGGCCCAGAAACCCAATCGGGCCGGTACTTTCGACAACATGAAAAAGTCACGCCTGTCACCGATTCGCATGATGATACGTCTGCTACTTGAGCATCCGGGCTTAGCCGCGGATTGCGCAGATTCCGTGCAGCCCTCTTATCTGGCGGGATCTGGCATCGCTGGCCTTCCGGTGTTACAGGATTTATTTGCGTTTTGCGAGCAGCATCCTAATGCCAGCACCGCGATGGTACTTGAAAACTTCCGCGATCATCCCCACTCAGTAACCCTGGGCAAGATGCTCATGCAAGAACACCTGGTATCAGAAGAGGATGCAGCACGGGTTTATCGCGACAGTTTTGCCCGATTGCTTGACTGGCATTTCGACAGCCGAATCGATCAACTTTTGTCCAAATCACGTATAGAAGCCTTGTCTGATTCCGAAAAAAAGGAATTGACGCTGCTAATGAAAGAACGCCAGGCTGGTCGATAACAACAATCGTCAAAAAGCTAAAATAAACGAGTCAAAAATAGACAGCAGAGTAGTCAAAATAACGACGGTTCTGTTATACTGTGTAATTCGCTGCCACTGTCGCAAACGGCAGTCGAACAGACAAAACCACATTGAAGCACGTGTAAACCGATATCGCTTTGAGCGAACATCGAACGATCACACCTTTAAAGTGTCTAAACTTTGAAGGGTATTGCAATGGTTAGAATTTAAGAAGTGTAGGGTATATGGCGCAAAGCAAGCAGTCTCAGATTAAACTCCTGATTGCGAAAGGTAAAGAGCAAGGTTACTTAACGTTCTCAGAAGTTAATGACCACCTGCCACAGGACATTGTCGATTCGGATCAGATCGAAGACATCATCCGTATGATCAACGACATGGGAATTCAGGTAGCCGAGTCGGCACCGGATTCTGATGAATTGTTGATGCAGGAAACCACCACCGATGAAGAAGTTGCTGAAGCCGCCGCGCAAGCGTTGGCCACAGTAGAAAGTGAAATCGGCAGAACCACTGACCCGGTGCGCATGTACATGCGTGAAATGGGTACCGTAGAATTGCTTACGCGTGAGGGCGAAATTGAAATCGCCAAGCGTATCGAAGACGGTATTAACCAGGTGCAGTGTTCAGTGGCTGAGTACCCTGAAGCGATCACGTATCTGTTGGATCAATGGGATCTTTACGAAGCCGAAGAAATTCGCCTGAGCGATATTATCTCTGGCTTTGTTGACCCGAACAGCGAAGAAGATCTAGCCCCTACCGCGACTCACGTTGGCTCTGAATTATCTCAGGAAGAACTGGATGATGAAGACGATGACGATGATGATGACGACTCGGATGACGACGACGATAGCGGCGTCGATCCTGAGCAAGCGCGTGAAAAGTTCGCCGAATTACGTGAACAGTACAAAGTTACCCGCAAGGTCATTGAAGCCAAAGGCCGTACGCACGAAACATCGCGCAAAGAAATTGCTGCGCTTAGCGATATATTCAAAGAATTCCGTTTAGTGCCTAAGCAGTTTGACCGCTTAGTGAAGAACATGCGTGAAATGATGGACCGTGTTCGTATCCAGGAACGTCTGGTTATGAAGTACTGTGTCATGCACGCGAAAATGCCGAAGAAAGATTTCATTAAAGCATTTGCTGGCAACGAAACTACAACAGCCTGGTTAGACACCTTGTTGAACAGTGGCGCGCCTTACGCTGGCCTGCTCGCTCAGTACAAAGAAGAAATTGAGCGTAGTGTTAGCAAGATTTCTCAGGTGGAGCAGGAAACCGGTCTGGTTATTTCTGACATCAAAGACATCAACCGCCGTATGTCTATCGGTGAAGCGAAAGCCCGCCGTGCGAAGAAGGAAATGGTTGAAGCCAACCTGCGTTTGGTAATCTCAATTGCGAAGAAATACACCAACCGTGGCCTGCAGTTCCTGGATCTGATTCAGGAAGGTAACATCGGTCTGATGAAAGCGGTAGATAAGTTCGAATACCGTCGTGGTTACAAGTTCTCAACTTACGCTACATGGTGGATTCGTCAGGCAATTACCCGTTCAATTGCGGACCAGGCACGGACTATCCGTATTCCGGTTCACATGATTGAAACCATTAACAAGCTGAACCGTATTTCGCGTCAGATGTTACAGGAAATGGGTCGTGAGCCTACGCCGGAAGAATTGTCTGAACGCATGCTGATGCCAGAAGACAAGATCCGCAAAGTACTGAAAATCGCCAAGGAGCCAATCTCGATGGAAACCCCCATCGGTGATGATGAAGATTCACATCTGGGTGACTTCATTGAGGACAGCACTATTGTGCAGCCTCTGGACTCAGCAACTGGCAACAGTCTTAAAGACGCGACACAGGAAGTGCTGGCAGGTTTAACAGCTCGTGAAGCGAAAGTACTGCGCATGCGTTTTGGTATTGATATGAACACCGACCACACGCTGGAAGAAGTAGGTAAGCAGTTCGACGTTACCCGTGAGCGTATTCGTCAGATTGAGGCGAAAGCCTTACGCAAACTGCGTCATCCAAGCCGCTCAGAGCAACTGCGCAGCTTCCTGGATGAATAAGTAAGAAATTAGCTGCACTATGCAGCACGTTGTAAAGGCCAGTCAGTCGACTGGCCTTTTTTGTTTACCCTGTCCCATCCTGAAAGAACCCTGAATCGCCCCGACGGAGGAGAAGATACCCCAAACGAAATTTAAGTCATCGATGAGCAGATACTTTTTAATGGAACAGAAATCGAATCGCTATAAGGTTGTTCGTTTGGTGAATAGTAGAAGCAAGGAGCAGAAACCAGGAACCTTACATGAGAATAGCTTCGACTTACTTTAGTAAATTGTCACTGAGCTAGAAGGCTTAGTAGCAGAACTAAACAGACCGACACAGAAGAAAGTGTTCAGCTCCACGCAGCACACAATCCAAAGAAAGGCATGGCCAAAATGGATATACGCTCTTGGATGAGACGGGCAAGAATTACATTTTGAACTTATGTTAACTGATAGAAAGGCCATCAAATCCGAGAAACTGGTAACAATCTGATATCCGGCCGAATTCATCAGGCTTTGCTTATCGACACGATGTATGAAAATAATTGATGATTGCAGTGTTTTTACAGCCGTTATTCCTTACCTGACTCACTCAATTCAATTGTCTGATTGCTTTACACTCCCACCTAAAATGTCTGCGACGGATAGTTAAACTTTTGTTAATTAACGATTATATTTTTGGCGCGATTAATGCTTGCGAACTATACAGGATTAAGTATTTAAACATAATGCGAAGTAGGAGAAGTTTATGTTGAGTCAATTAAGAAAATATCTGGCTGTTACTTGTATAAGCGTTTTTGGCTTTTGTGCAAATGCAGCGCCTATTATTTCAGATATTACAGGCGGGACTGAATACGATAGTTATTATGGAAGTACTCCAGGCGACGTAATAGGGTTTGCATTTACAGCAGATGTAGATTTGACAGCCACAGCGCTAGGGGTCTGGATTGGTTCTGATGGTGTACTTAATTCATCTCATCAGGTTGGATTATGGGACCTTAATTCGCAGAGCTTGCTTGGCAGTGTTGTTGTTGATAATAGTGATCTGTTACTTGATTCGTTTCGATATGCTGATTTGTCTTCAGCATTGCAACTAACAGCGGGCACTTCTTATGTACTTGGTGCGGTATTTGAGTTTGACGACGGAGATGGTTATATCAGTAGCCCTTCTTCAGTGACTACGTCGAACGTTACCATCCTTAACGCCGTGTTTCCTGCAGCGGAAGATTTAGGCTTCATCTTCCCAACCGGTGTGACTCAATCACTTGGAAGATTTGGACCGAACATGCTAGCAGAGCAATCAGTGACTAACGATGTTCCCGCTCCGGGCACCTTTGCTTTATTGCTCTTATCGGTAGGCATATTGAAACTGCGCCGCCGCTAGTTTGTTGTAATAATTGAGAGGAGCTCGATTGGGCTCTTTTCTCGCTTACCAGAGTAACAACAAACAGAAGTGCCATAAGCAAGTAACAACAAACAGACAGCCATAAAGCGCCTTGCTCATGACTGAGTGACACCACCACACCTGATACAGCAGGTGCCAGTGTGCTACCAACACTGCCACTGAAGAGCATCAGCGTAACCAGCATAGGCGGAGCATTCGGTATCTGTTGCGTGCCGAGGGAGATGGCGACTTTGTAAATACAGGTGGTCATAAAGCCAAATGCAAAGCCCAGCGACACAAAGGTATCTGGTGAACCACTCACAACCATAGCGGTGGTCAAGCCAATTGCGATAACACTGGCACTAAGCAGCAACAATCTGGTCGGCACAATATTGACCAGCACCACAGATAGCAGTAATCCGAAAATTGAAGCGCCCCAGTAATTGCCAACTACCTGACCGGCTTGGTCAGGTGGCAGCGCAAAAGCCGATGTCAGGTAACTCGGTGCCCAGGTAAGAAAACTGGTTTGCGCTACCAAATATAAGCACACTGCCGTAGCCATGCACAATACACGCACACTGAGGAGTGAGCGAAACTCCTGCCAGGCAGAATAAGGCTCTTCAGAGTCTGCGCCTTTATCGGGTGCTTTACTCGCTTTTACCTGATGCGCCTGCGGACTGTCTCCACACAGTACCAGGGCAATAATAAACAGCCCAACTATACCAACCGCCAGATAACTGTATTGCCATGGATATTGCTGTGCCAGTAACCAACCCGCCTAGGTTGGAAATAGATACCCTGCAGCACTAAAGGCACAGTCCGTAGCAATAAACGCAGAAGCCCGCCTTTGAGCCTGATAAATTTTTGAAATAATTACTGCCCCGCCAGACAAACCACAACCACAGGCCACACCAAGCACCATGAAAATCAACGCAACCGAAGCATAGTGTTGCGGCTTGAAAACGCTCAATATGCACAATAAAACAAGTAACAAACAGTATGTGAGTACCAACAAACTTTTAATAGAAAAGCGTGTATAGAGATACATAGACACGCACGTGCCAATCAATACCCCACCGGTTAGCCAGGAAAATATACTCACCGCAACAGCAGGCGCTAGCTGCAATTGATCAGCTACCGCATTCAGAATAACCCCGGCCTGCGTCAACAGGCCGGACATAACCATGTAGCTAAAAAAGGCGATAAGGGTTAGTCGTGCCTGATGTATCAGGTGCATTATTCTGCATCCACTTCGTTGTCGGCGTACCCTGACCCGATTGCACTAAACGGCAAATCCAGCCCTAACTCAGGTACTTGTAACCCCACCCAGGCAGGAAAGGTATTGCTGTTTGGCCCGGGGAAGACCTGATATTCATTGGCCCAGGGATAATTTGCCACAGCCTCATTCACCTTCGGAATTAACAATGACGCTTTCTCTCCCTGTATAGACAGCACCTTCTCCGGACGGGAGCCATACCAGTAGCGGTCCGGAGTTTTTGTAGTGTATGTACGCAAGGCAGGATGCCCTTGCCTGACACGCCAACCAACGACTTCATAGACGGTGTATTCTTCGGCTTTTTCTGCCTTCACGGCAATCCAGGTATGAACAGCGAACCATCCCCGCCAGCTAAATGCATCGGCGGCATACACTTCAATGACAGCTTCGGTAGTTTGTTCCGGGGACGGTGCAATACCAGCCGGTTCGCGGCTAGCCGTGCGCCAGTCACTGTTGCTGCACGCCGACACAAAAAAAGACATGAAAAACACCAGACAGACCAGTCTACCCATAATTAATTTCCCGGATTAATGTATAAACCCCATCTAATCAGGTGAGCAGAATTCAGGCAAGTAGTCCTCAGACCAAACCACCAGCTAGCTCGACCAATACGTGACTGGTAATTTAATGAGCAAATAAGCATACTGGTCAGAAAGGAAGGAAACGCATCGTGACTTGGATAGACTACAGCATTATTGCGCTGTACCTCATTGGCTTGCTTGCCATGGGCGTCAGTTTTCGCAATCAACCGACCAGCAAAGACTATTTTTTAGGGGGTAGAACCATTCCCTGGCCAGCCCTGGCGCTGTCTGTTATGGCCACTCAACTGTCGGCAATCAGTTTCATTTCTGCTCCGGCTTTCGTAGGACTCAGGGAAGGCGGTGGTTTAATATGGCTGTCGTATGAACTTGCCCTGCCATTGGCAGTATTGCTCATGATGTGGCGCTTATTGCCTACCCTGCATCAAAGTGGTGTTGTCAGTGTCTATGATTTTCTAGAGCGCCGTTTCGAGCGCTCAACACGGCTGCTTATTAGTTTTGTGTTTCAATTAAGCCGCTCTTTTGCCACCGCAATCATGATTTATGCGATTTCATTGATCCTGCAAGGCACCATGGGCATGGCGCAGTGGCAAAGCATCGTGCTGATCGGTGTGATTACCCTGATTTACTCTGCCGTTGGCGGCATGAAAGCCGTTGTGTTTGGCGACGCGGTGCAAATGGTGCTTATTCTGGCTGGCGCAATTATATGCCTGGTAGTTGCACTTGGCGCAATGGGCGGTATCGACGCGACACTAGCGGCACTGGATACAAACAGGCTAAACGCGATCAACCTTGAATCCCTTGGCTTGCAAGGTAATGATTTTGGTTTACTGCCGATGCTGTTTGGCGGCGTTGTGCTGTATGCGTCTTATTATGGCTGCGACCAATCGGAAGCCCAGCGTTCCCTGTCTGCCCATAATGTCAGTGATTTACGCAAGGTTATGTACACCGTCGCGCTGAGTCGATTTCCCATTACCTTAATCTATTGTTGCGCAGGTCTGGTTATAGGCACCCTGGTTATGCAAACACCGGAATTGCAGACGCAAATTCCTGACAATAAACCCGACTGGATGATGCCGGTGTTCATTGTTAATTATCTGCCTAGTGGTTTAATAGGATTATTGGTCGTCGCTATTATGGCGGCGGCCATGTCGTCACTGAGCTCTGCGATTAACAGCCTGGCGGCGGTCACAACCGAAGATATTTGCCGGGTGAAAGGCCATGAACTGAGTGACGAGCAATACATGCGCTTTGCCAAGCGGGCTGGTGTGGGTTGGGGACTTATCACACTGATTTTGTCGTTTTTTGCCGGCGATATAGCCCCAACCATCATTGAAGCGATCAATAAAATCGGCTCAGTGTTTTATGGTCCGGTACTGGCCACGTTTTTGTTGGGTATCCACAGTAAACGCATTACTGCGAAAGCAGCCAACATAGGTTTATTGTTGGGCGTGTTTAGTAACACCTTCCTGTGGCTCAGCGACAATCCGCTGTTCTGGTTCTGGTGGAATTTTATTGGCTTTGTCGTTGCGATACTGTCTGCACACCTTGCAAACAGACTGATTCCAAGCAGCAACAAACCAAAACCACAACGTGCCTTCTCGGGGATTACGCCTATGCTGGCCACCACGTTATTTGTCTGGTGTACCTTACTGGTTGTAGTGTGTTCACTGCTGCCAGACTGGTTGTTATAAAAAAGGCCTGCATATAAATGCAGGCCTTTTTGAACGACTAATAGTTAACTTGCTACATAACTGGCAGAGTCAATGTGCCACTGACTGTTTCACCGTCCTGGGTTTGATATTCGTAGTTAAACGTCACTGCGTTAACGTTGTCAGCTTCATTATCGTTTAAGTACTGACCGCTATATGCGATATATTCATATACTCCATTTTCCATAGTCGAGCCTTGAGTGTAGCTAACAGACGCTTCATTGCGCACATCCTCATTGGCAGCAGCAACCACCCCCAGAGTTTTGCTCACCCGAACATTGTTATTTAACACAATATCAAGCGACTCTGTATCCGGATAATCGACGCCATTCTGCGTATAGCCAATAACATTCACAACCAAGTAGTTGAGCGTTTCAATACTGGTAGGGAAGTGAAGATAAAGCGAACCTGACCGATTTGTATAGTTGCTTGCCACTCCAGCAGTATTTTCACTCACCAATATAGTGCCGTTTGAATAGTAGTTGTGATTATCGATGTATACATCATTTATATCAAAAGCCTGAGACGCTGCCACAGACGTAGTAAACGAACGCTGATCATTGTATACATCTATCTCCTGAGAGGAGTCTGGTGACAGCAATGTTCCTATTTCATAGGTATATTCCGTACCAGGTAAAAGGGCATCAACGGCAGACAGCGTAAATGTCGTGCTGTTTTTGCCACTTTCAATATTGATACTGGCACTCTCATCTGTGCTGGTAATATAGGTAAACCCAACAGGTATATTATCTTCAGTACTCTCATTCCCTGGCGTGACTGCAACTCGCTCATAAGTCAGGCTTACCTGCTCATCTGTAAGTAAGACAGGCTCTGAATAATATACTGTGTAGGCATAGTCTTCAGCAGATAAAAAAGAAGTAACAAGTTGTACATCGAATAAATCAGCAGTAGGGTTTGCGATAACGGCTAGAAATAGCTCGTCATAATCCTCGATATTGTAGCTAAGGTTAGTATCAAAGCCGCTTGTATAAATTCTCAGATAATCGCCGGTCTGTGAATTCGTATACCGGTCAATGGTGATTTTACCGGAAGAATAAGTCGTTTCTTCTTGTGTAAATGAAGGCATACTTAGAGACAAATAGCCATCAAAGTCCGTACTGATAACGTAGTACTGCTCGTCCGCATTGTATTCAGACACAACAGCCTCATTTTCGTCATTGACGAAACTGGCCCCTTCAATGGGATTGCCATCCATGTCTAGCAATGAAACATTGATGACTTTGGTCTCAACAGGGTTTTCTACATCGACAGACAGGCTGATTACGTTATCAACCATTTCATTGGCCGACACCAACATCAAACGATCACCGACAATATACGCATTGTTACCCGCAGCCAGATCGTAATCAACGTCACCATCGCCATTTACATCTAAATTCGCTCTCAGCGTGACGTCCAGGTACTTGGGTAATGTAATACGATACACACCTTCATCTGCATCAAACTCTGCGACATGCTGATACATGTAGGCCGTACTATAGCTGCTTGTACCCGAGTGTGATGTACCCGAGAACACTAAATCCGAAATAGCTTCCCCGCTCTGACCGTCGAGAATTGAAAACGAAACTTCTACCGGCTTGGATACGCTGAGATAGCCAATATCGTCAAAGGTGACATCCTCAGCAGCGGGCGGAGTAGTAATAAAGAAGACGCGATCAACATACGAACCATCGCTGAACGTTACGTAAAGCGATAAATCACTGCTGGCAGGCAAACCTTCTATGGAAAAAAGACCATCCTCTGTAGAAACACTGTCGACTAACACTGTTTCTCCTTTCAGAACCTGTACGGTCGCTACGCTGCCTGAAACAGGCATAAATGTATCGGTATCAAATACGGCACCAGAGACAGTAATGGTCGCAGCCTCTTCTTGAAGTTGTTGAGACAACAGCGCATTTTGTTCAGCTAAAATAGCGTTTTGCTGATTAAGAGAAGCGACAACTTGCTTATTGCCACTGTCATCAACTTCAATACAGCCAGTTAACGAAAATAAAACGGAAAGGGAGATTGGGGCGAGTTTAAAAGCATGCTTTTTCATTTGAACTTCCTTGCTTGGTCTTTGTAATAAACAACGACATCAAAGAAGTACATGACGCAATAAACCGTCAAAACACGGATAAATACCCAACATCTTCCCTGATGTATAAGTTTATCTTAACAGCATTATTAGCAAATGCATTCACTAATTATTTCAAATATATAGCATCTTATTGCGAAACTACTCACCCTTCACATAAGGCGTTTCAGCATCCAGTTTTTCGAGTTCGTGCGTACGCTTCAGCGGCGAGCCGGTATGGCGAGCCATCCAGTAGTAAGCTGTAGGAACGATGTATAAAGTCAGAAATGCTGACACTAATACACCGGCAAAAATCACCATGCCTATCGCCATTCGACTCTCGGCTCCTGGCCCGGAGGCCAGTACCAGAGGAATACTGCTGAACACGGTTGTAAAGCCGGTCATCACAATCGGGCGAAGACGTAATGCCGATGCTTTACGCAGCGCTGATTCGAACTCCTCCCCCGCATCGCGAAGCTGATTGGCAAATTCGACGATGAGTATGCCATTTTTGGCTGCCAGCCCTATAAGCATGACAAGGCCAATCTGGCTGTAAATATTCAGTGTCATGTCGGCAAAGAAAATACCAATAAACGCACCGAGCAGTGCCAGCGGCACGGTCATCATGATCACCAGCGGATGTACCCAGCTCTCAAACTGAGCGGCCAGAATGAGATACGTAATAGACAAAGCCAGCAAGAACACGAAGATAAACGAGTTCCCTGACTCCTGATAAAGCTGAGACTCGCCTTTGTAGTCAACCGACACTGAATCCGGTAATTCGGTCTCGACAATGTTATTGAGGTAATCCAACGCTTCGCCCAAGGAATAGTCGTTTGCCAGGTTTGCTGAAATCGTCACCGAGCGCATGCGGTTGTAACGATTTAACTGCGCTGACGTAGCTGACTCAGTAAAACTCAATAAGTTGTCCAGCGGGATCAACTGGCCGGTATACCCCGAGCGCACATAGAGGTTTTCGATGCTGTTAGGACTGCGGAAAGCTGACTCTTCACCTTCAAGGATCACATCGTATTCTTCACCACGGTCAAGGAAAGTCGATACCCTGCGCTGTCCCAACATTGTTTCAAGCGTTCTGCCTACATCACTAATAGACACGCCTAAGTCGGCGGCACGGTCGCGATCGATCTCAATAAGTAACTGCGGTGATGTGGATTTATAATCAGAATCTAATCGCAATAGTTTAGGGTTTTCTGAGGCTTTCTCGATCAGGATATCCCGCCATTCCGCGAGGTTTTCGTAGGTGTCGCCTTGTAGCACGAACTGTACTGGGCGGTTAAATCCACCGCCCCCTAGTCCGGAGCGCATAATAGCAAAAGCGCGTACATCGGGGATTACGTTTAGACGTTCGCTGATCTCATCCATGATCTCAAATGAACTGCGATCTCGCTGATCCCAAGGGACTACGCCAACAATGACAATACCGGCACGCCCACCCCACCCGGGAGCACGTACCAATACACGGTCCAACTCACCGGCTTCACGATATTCCATGACAATATCTTCAATCTGCTTCAGGCTGCGCGAATTACTTTCAAAACTGGCACCTTCCTGCGACTGCATGATGATAAAGAAATTACTGCGGTCCTCTTTCGGGGTAAATTCATTGGGTATACGTTCGCTAAGCTGGTAAATAGCCACAACCGCAAAAGCCAGCAATAGCACCATCATAAACGGCTGATGAATGGTTTTCCCTAAGCTCCCATGATAGCCCGACTCCAGTTTCTTAAAGCGACTATCCAGCCAGTTGCCAAATCCGGAACGCTCACTCTTCTTCAACAGTATTGAGCCGAGCATTGGCGACAGGGTCAATGCCGTCACACTTGAGAATGCCACGGCAGCGGCAATAGCGAGGGCAAATTCAGTGAACAAACGCCCCACATTGCCATCCAGAAATACCAGCGGTACAAATACCGATATCAGTACCAGCGTAGTCGCGATAACCGCAAAACCCACTTCCCGGGTTCCTCGGTAAGCAGCCAGTAACGGCGCTTCGCCCATTTCAATGCGGCGGTGAATATTCTCCAATACCACAATAGCATCATCCACCACCAGGCCAATGGCTAAAACCATGGCTAACAAGGTCAGTAAGTTGATGGAAAACCCAAGCGCCAGCATTACAATGAACGCTGCTATTAACGACACCGGCACGGTCACTGCCGGAATCAACGTAGCACTTACATTGCCCAGGAATAAGTAAATCACCACAATGACCAGCAACATGGCGATACCCAGGGTGTTGTATACTTCTGAGATTGATTGTTCGATAAACACCGACGAGTCATAGCTCGGCACAATAAAAATGTTGTCTGGCAATGACTGTTCGATTCGGGCGATTTGCTCTCTGGCCGCACGAGCAACATCCAGCGTATTGGCCTTGGATTGCTTGATAATCCCCAGGCCAATCATATTTACGCCGTCACCACGGAACTCGGTTTCATCGTCTACCGCTGCTAGTTCGACTTTAGCCACATCCCCCAATCGTACAAGGTATCCATCGTCGCCAATGGCTACCGTTAACGCTGCAAAATCATCCGGTGTTAAGAAACTTCTGGCAACACGTACCTCAAAGTCCCGGTTAAACGACTCTACCTGTCCGGCTGGTAGCTCCACGTTTTCAGAACGGATCACCGACTCGACGTCTGCTACCGTAACCCCGCGAGCCGCCATGGATGTTCTGTCTAACCATACTTTCATGGCGTAGGTACGGCCGCCACCAATGCGCACTCGGGCGACCCCGTTTACGATGGACAGTCTGTCGACCAGATAACGCTCAGCGTAATCAGTTAACTCCATAGTATTTAAATTGGTACTGCGAAGGTTAAACCACATTACCGGTTGTTCGTCGGAGTTTGACTTGGACACCTCGGGAGGATCAGCCTGATCAGGCAGGTTGTTGAGTGCACGACTGACGCGTTCACGTACATCGTTAGATGCAGCGTCGATGTCACGGGATAATTCAAACTCGATGGTAATGTCGGAACGTCCGTTCCGGCTGGTCGACGTAATATTTTTAATTCCCTCGATACCGCTAATGCGATCTTCCAGCAACTGCGTAATGCGGGTTTCGACAATATTCGCAGATGCGCCCGGATAGTTGGTACTAATACTTACAATCGGCGGATCGATATCGGGGTATTCACGCAAAGACAGCATCGAAAAAGACACAATGCCGAAAATAATGAGAAGCAGATTAACTACCGAGGCAAAAACCGGGCGTTTTACCGAAACGTCAGACAGCCACATCAATCAGCTCTCCTGCGTTGGTTGATTTAACACCTTCACTAACGAGCCATCGCGAACCCGTAGTGTGCCTTCTGTGATGATGTGTTCACCTGATGCAAGTCCGCTCACTACCTGAACCCAGCCCGGGCGGCGCTCGCCAATCAGGATTTCACGTTCGGCCACAAGGTTGTCTTCGCCGACCACGTACACAAATTGTTTATCACCATTCGGCACCAGGGCTTCTTCAGGTACCACCAGCGTGTCAAGTACCTGCTTTTCAATGGTGACGCTCATTAACATCCCCGGACGTAAATCTGCACTGGCATTGTTGATCATTGCCCGCGCCAGAATCGACCGCGTTACCGGGTCGATACGAGAATCAATCGCCGTGATTTCGCCCATAAACTCACGACCAGGATACGCCACCGACGTCGCAGTCACTTTTTGACCTACCGCCATACTGGCTAAATGATTTTCAGCGACGTTGAAGTCAACTTTAATAATGCTGATATCGTCCAGCGTGGTGATTTCATCGGCGGGACGAACCAAAGAACCGACACTGACCCGACGAATGCCCAGCTTTCCGCTGAATGGCGCACGAATTTGCAGGTCGGCCAATTGCGCATTGGCTACAGCAATTTGCGCTTCCAGCGATTTAACTAATGCTTGTTGCTCATCCAGCAGTTGCTGTGACGCGGCGCTGGTCTTGGCCAGATTTTTAATCCGGGTTAGCTGGCGCTTTGCTTCGTCTAGACTCACCTGTAACTGGGCTACACGCGCCACTTCTTCAGTATCATTAAGCTGAACCAGTAATTGCCCCTGCTCGACGGTATCACCATCGTCAAACTTTACCTGAGTGACGGTATCGGTGACCTGCGCAGTGAGAGTTACAGACTCGTTGGCGTTAGCGGTGCCCAATGCGTCTATGGTAACGGGAAACAAACGGTGCTCGACAGTGAAAACTTTCACAGGTGTGGCGCGCTGTGCAACCGCTTGCGCAACGTTGTCTTCAGGCCAGTTTAAAAACGCTAATAAACCTATCATCAAGACAACACCGAAGAGTAACGGTGACAGCTTTTTACCCATTGCCATAATAAACCCTGTTATACTGCACCCTCGCTGGCACGTAGCCATGGGCACCTGTTGTTAAAAACATGCAAAATCACTTACTAATTCTACCGAAACATCAGAATCGCGGATCGCTTTTAACAGCGTTTTTCGTAGTTTTAACGCTTTTCGGCTGCACGCCCTCCTCGCCTTCCGCACCATTTTGCCGAACGGCGGCGGAATCGCTCACCATCGATTCGACAGCGACAGGTGCTGCGTGTCTTGTAAGGACTGAAGGTTACGTCTTGCTCATTCGTCATCGTTTAACCGGAAAGCTGGACTTTCCGGCAGGCGGTCGCAACGAAGGTGAGTCACTTCAGTGCACAGCGCACCGTGAAGCCTGGGAAGAAACCGGGTTCAATGTTGAAGTTGGCGAACAACTCGCAACAACGGCATCTGGTATGCCCATCTTTAACTGTATCGCAGACGAATCACTTGCCCGACTGCCAGCCACATTCGACGCACCGGACTGGGCCGCTCTGGAAGTCATTCAACTTGAAAAGACCGACCCTTTTCTACTGAACAAGAACGCCCTGCGTTTTGCCGATGACCTTATCCCCTTGCGCGATGCCTATGTAAAAGCGGGCAAACAAGCCAAGTAAGCTCAATAACGCCGCCATAGTAACTTTGCTCTGGCGCAAACTTTTGACACTTAACCGGTGATTATTTGTGATCCGGCTGTACATTTTTCTGGTAGCACTTCTACAATTAAAACACCTGTTTATATTTACCTACATCACGCTTGATCGAACGGGATCGCATTGCTGCGCGCTGGCGCAGATTGTTATCGCTACATCAGGGGTTAATACGGTTCACATTAGGAGAAGGCTATGCCTGGCTACATTCCACCACTCGCAGACTTTGGTTTTTTACTGCGCGACTGGTTAACGATAAATGAACACTATGCGGCACTGGGGTTAGAAGATTTTGATGCAGACCTCGCGATGGAAGTTGTGGAACAAGGCGGTAAATTTGCTGCCGATGTCGTGGCCCCGTTAAACCGGGAAGGCGATGAACAAGGTTGTCGCCTGGCTGACGGTAAAGTAACTACACCAGAGGGCTTTGCAGCAGCGTATCACAGCTATGTCGAAAATGGCTGGAACGCCATGTTAGGCGACGTTAATTACGGTGGACAAGGCTTGCCCTACTCGATGGCAGTGCCGGTTCACGAAATGTTGAATTCCGCCAACCTGAGCTGGCGCCTGACGACTATGTTAACCGAAAGTGCCGTGCTGGCGATTAGCAAACACGCCAGTGAATCACTAAAAGCAACCTACCTCGAGAAACTGGTAACCGGTGAATGGACAGGGACTATGAACCTGACGGAACCGCACGCTGGTACAGACTTAAGCTTGCTGTCTACCAAAGCCGAACCCAATGAGGACGGCAGCTTTACCATTACCGGAAGCAAAATCTTTATCACGGCCGGAGACCATGACTGGACCGATAATATTATTCATATGGTCTTAGCCAGACTCCCGGATGCCCCACCGGGCGTAAAAGGGATCAGTTTGTTTCTGGTGCCTAAATTTTTACTCGACGCTAACGGTACCCCTGACAAACCCAACGCACTGGGCCCGAGTGCCATTGAGAAAAAGATGGGTATCAAGGCCAGTCCCACCTGCGTTATGAACTTTGACGGTGCTACCGGCTGGCTGATTGGCGAAGCTAATCAGGGGCTCGCATGTATGTTTACCATGATGAACGATGCGCGTTTTCAGGTTGGACTGGAAGGCCTGGGCGCCACAGAAGCTGCCTTTCAGGGCGCGTTGACCTATGCACGGGAACGCCTTCAATCACGAGCCCCTCAGGGTGTCCAGCAACCAGACGACAAAGCCGATGCAATCATTCATCAACCTGATGTTGCGCGTATGCTGCTAACACAAAAAGCCTTTGCAGAGGGCTGCCGCGCTCTGGCTATGCTATATGCGAAATACATGGATATTGCACACCTCGCAGACGATGAGCGTCGCGACGAGGCAGAAGCCATACTACAGTTCTTAACCCCGGTGTGTAAGGCGTTCATGACTGACACAGGACTAGAGTCTACTAGTCTGGGGATTCAGGTATTTGGCGGCCATGGCTACATTCGTGAGTGGGGCATGGAGCAACTTATGCGTGATGTGCGCATTGCCATGCTGTACGAGGGAACCAATGGTATTCAGGCACTGGATTTAATTGGTAGAAAACTGACCCGTGACAAGCAAGGTATGCTGGACACCACCTATCGCGCTCTCGATACCCTGGTGCACGATATTGAACAACCGCTGACCAAACAAGCAGCCGAACAATTGCTGAATGATTGGTATATCACGTCGCAGGCCGTTAAGGACTTTGATGCAGTTAATGCCGCCAGCGGCGCGTGTGACTATCTGCATTACACGGGTTATGCCTTGCTTGGCGTACTGTGGTATTCCATGGCAGATGCAGCCAGCCGCTGTGATAACCCCAACATTTCAGAAGGTAAACAGAAAACCTGCAAGTTTTATATCGAGCGCTTGTTACCGCGTATGCAGGGGCACAAAGCCGCGCTGTTTTCCGGCGCGTCGAACTTGCTGGATATCAGCGGAAGTGAATTCGACTATTTGTAAATCTGCCGATGTGCTGACTAGTCATCGTTAGCACCAACGGCGCATATCGAAGCAGAAATAAAAAAGCCGCTCATTTAACAATGAGCGGCTTTTTGTTGCGTATTAATCAGTGTTAGTTATCTCACTGCACAACGAGCACGTGTGCAGCTGCGACGCAGTAGTAACCCGTCAACAATATTCACAACACCGTCGCCGTTTATGTCGTTAGCAGCATCGAACGGCTTTCTGGTAAGAATGGCACGCATGATCAGAATAAAGTCCATGCGGTCAATGTCACCATCGCCATCCAAATCGCCCTTCAGTACCGAAGACAACGACAGACCGATAAGCAGCGGATCGTGGTCAGACGTACGGTAGGGTGTGGTTCCGTCGAAGATATCTGTCGGACGGCCGAAGTCAGTGTTGTAATCCAACGCGTCGGCTTCGTCTGAGTTGATATTCCATGAGGTTGCACCGGTGATTTGCTCCATGAGTGAGGCTGACGCCAGACCATGGTCCAGATTTCCTGCAAAACCGTCGAACACGTAAGAATAATGAGCTTCACCATCCGTTACATTGGTATAACCGTTAGACGTTAACTCAACAATCGGATCTTCCATGCTGTAGGCATTCAGGTCACCGATGATCAGGATGTCATCATCGCTTACCCCTGTTGGATACGTGGCTAACCACTTGTGAAGCGCTTCAGCAGCCTGAGTGCGACGCTCATTCCAGTTACCCGCACCATCATTCGCATCGGCGTTACCACCTGAACCAGAACCGCCTTTAGATTTAAAGTGGTTAACTGACACAGTGAACACTTCCGACGTCGCTTTCTCCGTGAAGCTCACAGTCAAGCTTGGGCGGCTGGTTGATGAACCGTCAAATACAGGCGCGTAATCACTTAATCCCAAACCAGCCAGTTGACTGTCGTCAAGGATTGCAATGCTGCTGCCAGCAGTGACTTCTACCGTGTCAGCACAGTAAAGGAAGCCGACTGCAATCGCATCAGTACCAACGCGCTGCTGCGGGTCAACATACTGGTAATCACTACAGGCGGAGCCCGCTTGATTCAATGCGTTAACCAGCGACGCCATTGCGCTGTTCTGACCTTCGACAATGTCATTCTCAATTTCAATCACGCCCAGTACGTCAGCATCCAACGCCGTAATTGCAGTGACTGTTTTCTGTAATTGACGATCGTACTCTTCGGTGTTGTCAGCGCCGCGACAGTCACCAGTACCGCCACCCAGGTAGCAGTTGTTTCCGAAGGTGTTGAAGAAGTTCAGCAGGTTAAAGCTCGCCACCTGAATCGAACCACCCACATCCGGACGATCTTTGCGAGACTCTGGACGCGTAAACACTGGCTCAACAGTCGGCATCAGACGGTACATTTCATCACCTGAACCGCCGCTACCACGACGATAGCTGATAACACCTGTCAGGTTGGTAACTTCATCACTCATTCGCACGGTATTAGCCGTTGTTAAACCAGGTGCCGGGAAACGAATGGGCGATGGATTCTGGATACTAAAGCCATCGTCCAGCATCAAACGATTCGCTGCAGCGGAAGCAACGTAAGCAGCATAGCCTTCAACCGATGGCGTCATGATTTCAGTGTATTGCACCTGGCGGCCTTCGCTGCTCAGCAGGATTTCACCGAAACGGTCCAGATTGTAAAGCTCGGTAACGGCAAGGGTTTGCGCGAACACAACCTGCATACCTTCGTAAGCTTCCAGATCTGCAATGGCTTCACCACCAGAGTTAGTAGTCGTCGCCAGTGGCAAGGTTACAATTGCTGGCGAAGGCAATGTATTGCCCGAAGACACAACCTGTACTGAACCAGACTGCACATCCAGCTGGGTGTCGCCGAAGTACTCGTCAACGGTTCCTACCAGATAAACTTTATCGCCTACAGCCACGTCAACTGCTGGAGAGCTACCGTCAAATACGAACAAGCCTTCCGACGTTGATGAATCTGCATCGGCATCCGCATCTTCTTCCTGAACGAAGAAGCCGCGTAAATCGCCATCTGTGCCGCTGCCACTTTGATGGTCTGCCACAACAATGGCTTCAATAGCGACTTGGGCGTTGATAAGAGGACTTGACGAACCACTGCCCTGCACTTCACTGATTTTAACCAACGTAACTTCACCGCCAGTACCGCCGTCACCACCGTCGTTGCCACCACAAGTCGCACCAACTGACGCATCAAAGGTTTGACCCGCGTTAATTTCTCCCGGTGAAGACGTTGCCGGACCACTCCATGAGAAGTGACAGACTTCACTGCCGGTGCCAGTTAACTGAACAGACTCGGTGGACAGTGTTGAGCCCGTTTCTGCAACACCAATATCGGTAGCAGTCACACCAGACGCGCTTCCGCCTGTCGCGGTCAGTTCGCCTTCATAGCTAATGAAATCGATTAACTCGCCGTTGTAACTCAGTGCGACGCCATCAGGTGCACCGTTTTGAATACCGGAAATATACTCGGCAACAGTTCCAAAACCACCAGCTTGCTCCGGGATTGTGCCAGACAGCGCAACAGTTTTATAAACACCGCCACCGTTACCATTGTATAACTCAATGCTAACACCGGTCAGGTCAGTGCCCGCAGGACCCGCGATCTCAACAAATTCACCCACATCCGAACTGGCATTATCGTAATGCAGCTCGTTAATGAATAGTTTAGCCACATCACCCGTGCCCGGAGTTGGTTCTTCTGGCTCTTCAGGTTCTTCTGGCGTTCCGCCGCCTACACCATCGAAAGTTTGCGAAGCATTGGTGTTGTCTGGCGTTTCACCACCGGCGATCCAGGTAAAGTCGCTGTAACGCGTACCAGTACCACTCAATTGCAAAGACTGACCAATCGCTGTTGAAGAGGTTTCCGCGATACCAATATCAGTACTGTCTGTACCCACGGCGGCACCCGCAGTTGCACTCACTACCCCTTCGTAACTCAGGAACTGAATAACTTCGCCAGTTGCTGACACCAGAGCCATGCCGTCTGGCGCCCCGTTTTGAATAGAGCTCGGGTAGTAAGCAATAGTGCCGAACCCATTGCCGTTGTCTGGCAGTGCACCCGACAACACGATGGTGTTATAAACTGTGCCGTTGCTGCCGTTATATAATTCAATGGTCATCCCGGTCAGGTCTAAACCTGCAGTCCCGGCGATTTCGATGAACTCACCGACATCGCCGCCTGCGTTGTCGTAATGAATTTCATTAAAAAAGACAACTTCATTACCCGTAAAAGTTTGACCTTCGTTAACAGCATCTTTTGTAGCCGTGGTAAATGCCTGCCAGGTAAAATCGCTGTATTGGGCGCCGGTTCCGGTTAACTGCAGCGACGCACCTGCCGGCGTGCTGCTGGACTGGCTAACACCAATGTCCACACTGGTAAGTCCGGATAAAACACCAGCCGTTGCGGTAAAGCTACCTTCGTAACTTAAGAACTGAATAACATTACTGCTGGCATCGACCAGCGCAACACCATCCGGGGCGCCGTTCTGAATACCAGACACGTCGATTGCATAGGTACCAAAACCGTTGCCCATATCAGCAACCAAACCAACCAGTTCACGGCTGTTGTATTGCGTACCATTGCTACCATTATAAAAGAGCACTTTGTAGCCGGTTAAGTCGGTACCAGCAGGCGCTACGACTTCGACGAACTCGCCAACGTCGCCACCTGAATTGTCGTAATGAAGTTCATTGATGAAGATATCGGTTGCGAAAACCTGTGACGCCCACATCGCGCTGATGAGAGCGGGATACTTTATTTTCATTGTTGTTCCTTGGAAGCCAGTTATCCTAATTCTTATCGTTAGGTGTGTGTGTTTCGGGCCTGTAAAATTATCAGCAGCAAGTGACAACATTGTGACACCTGTACTAATGGTACAAGTTAAGAGATTTTCCCTTATCTATCAATTATTAGTATTTGTAAACGGACCAGACGGTCTGGTCAAAAACAAGAAAAAAGTGTAAAAATAGCTGACACATTAATGACGAAAAACCGAACGTTTTTTGAGCACCAAAAAACGGGTATGTATAAGAAATAAACAGTTATCAGTCAGGCTAATTTGGGGAGAAAACGTAAAAAAAGCTGACACCATCCGAAATCAATGGTTAAGAATATTTTTTGTGGAAATGTGGTAAGACCAATAGAAATGGTTATAAGCGTGGCGCCAGAACGGCGCCACAATACAGAATCTGAAATCAGGATTTGACTAATGAGTCAGCAAATTCTTTGTCAAACCAGCGCTTTAGCATGACTTTTTCATAGCGCAATGCATCATTATGGCGGATGTTCGTTGCACGATTCATAAAAGCCATGTCTTTTAATGACACATCCGCCGTTTTAATCACTTCATCGTTTTCAGTAAGTGAGTAACTAAATGTCATTCTGGGAATATCCAGGTCTCTGATTATGCGGATATCCACTGCCCCACCGCCAAACGTTGGCCAAACATGCCCGGCCAAATCCACATTGGTCACATTTATCGACAGTTGCTGCCCTTCTGGCAATGACTCAGCCAGCTCTTCAAAATATTCGCCGAGTTCCCGCATTACACGGTTGCGAAACCGTACCCGGGATTCATTACTTGGGCGTACGTCTGTGTATGACTTGGGATCTTCCCAGGTTATTTCTACATTACTGGTTTGGGCGTCGTTGCCGTCAGCTTCAGTACCAGCCACAGCGGCCAGAGAACACGCTGCGGTTGCAGACAATAATAAAGTTGTAGCCAGTTTACGCATGATCGCTCTCCCGTTCTGAAAATCAGACTTCTCAACAAGCACCTCGAACTCTACTACCAAAGTGTATGTTTTCGGCTTCCAGTGTCAACTATTTATCCTTAACAGAACATGAACGAGTAGCATATTGCTCTATTGGGTTATTTCGACGCTGTCAAACGCTCTTCCCCACTGCCCTGATAATACAATGGCGACTGTTTTATTTCCTGACAGAATAAATGCAGAGTCGCGCCGTACACATAAGGGTTACGATCATCATTCACACAATAATTGTCATAAAACTTTATGAGTTGCAGGCGTGACGACAGAATGGTTGCAACATACTCTTGTTGATAAGGACGCATAGCGTCGATTTGACCTTGCAGGTTGGCAGAAATATCCGCGAGTTGTTCGCGTTCTTCTCGTTGGGCAATTTCGGTCATCCATTCACTTACAGTCTCCTGCACATCTGACAGCAAATACTGAACAAATGGCAGCTGTAAAATCACCACCAACACCGCGACTTCTAAAGCGATGGCAAATGAACGAAACATGTGAGTATTGGTCTCCAGTTATAAGCATCAGGTTACCTGGAAAAATCAGCGCGCTGATGCGCGCCTCAAAACATATAGCCAGGTCAACGGTATTGACTCTATTACATTCTCTCACCTGAATACGTTGTTTGATTTATACCTAGTTATAGTTTTCTTCAATAACCGGTAAATCGTTCACGGTCAGAGCACCTTATAATTTCAGCGACACAGCGCATAAGCTGGCCACAAGCACTGCGCTATTGATACCATTGTGGCATAGAGGGAACGATGCGCTTGGTCTACACTTAAGTCATGACCAACAGCAAGCCTCTGACTTACCAGTCTGCTTCGCAAGCTAATCTGAACACAGTGGACTTGATCTATATTAATTAAAATTAATATGTTGTTGGTATACTGCTGCCGCATTCTTCGATTTCTGTTTTAAAAAAGGTAGTCAAATGAACGATGAAATTCCGGTGAAAAACGTTACTCCGGTAAAAGTTCACAAACCCGAGGGGAGTAAAGAGGCAAAGAAATACACGCCTCGCAGCCGTATTTACGTACGAGCGGTTCAAGGACCTCTTGAGAACTTCAGGCGTTTATTTGGTTTCTTCTTTATTGCCATATTTGCGGTTTTTCCGTGGATTCAATACGACGGTCATCAGGCAATACTGCTGGATATTATTGACCAACGCTTTACGATCTTCTCGCTAACACTGTGGCCTCAAGACCTGACATTGCTGGCTTACATCTTTATTGTCTCTGCCTTTGCCCTGTTCTTCGTTACCACCTTTGCCGGTCGTGTTTGGTGTGGCTTTATGTGTCCGCAAACCACCTGGACTTATATTTACGTGTGGTTTGAAGAAAAATTTGAGGGCAATCGCAACAAGCGTATCAAACTTGACGAACGCCCCATGGATGCTGACAAGTTTCTGCGCAAAACGGCTAAACATACTGCCTGGGTCCTGGTAGCCCTGTTAACGGCCTTAACGTTTGTTGGCTACTTTACCCCTATCGGCCCGCTTTTCATTGACTTCTTTACGTTTAACGCGAGCTTCTGGGCAACGTTTTCTATACTGTTTTTTACCGTTTGTACTTACGGCAATGCCGGCTGGATGCGCGAAATCATGTGCACGCACATGTGCCCTTACGCCCGCTTCCAGTCTGCTATGTTCGACAAAGATACCTTTACGGTTTCCTATGATCCTACCCGGGGCGAGAAGCGCGGCCCGCGCCCTCGTAAACTGGCGCACACTGATTTGGCAGAAAAAGGCCTGGGAGACTGTATTGACTGCAACTTGTGTGTGCAGGTGTGCCCGACCGGCATCGATATTCGCAACGGTCTGCAATATGAGTGTATAAACTGCGGTGCGTGTGTGGATGCCTGTAACGGCGTAATGGAAAAAATGGACTACCCCAAGGGCCTGATCAGCTTTACCTCTGAGCATCAGCTCAATGGTGGCACCACACATATCGTGCGCCCCAAACTCATTGGGTACTTTGTGGTTCTGCTGGTGATGGTAGGGCTGCTGATCGCCGACATTGCCACCCGTATTCCGCTTGAAGTTGATATTATTCGCGACCGCAACTCCCTGTACCGCGAAAATAACGACGGCTTAATTGAAAATGTTTACACCTTGAAAGTACTCAACAAATCCCAGACTGAGTATACCTATACGATCAAGGTCGAAGGCTTGCCAGAGTACGAATTTATTGGCGAACAGGTCGTCACTGTGGATGGGGGTGAAGTGTTTAGTCTACCGGTATCCATCGCAACCGATCCGTACAACCTTGACGGCCGGGTTACCGAAATCTACTTCCATGTCTCGACTACCGACCAGGATAGCAGTATCGTAGAGGTCCTTGAACCAACGAAATTCCTCTATCGGTAACCAATTATTCTGTGAGTGACTTTACTTTTTCTGCGCTGTCACCCGATACCATACTTGCCGCACTTGAACAGTGCGGCATTTTTCCACAGTCGGGCCTGCTGGCGTTAAACAGCTATGAAAACCGCGTTTATCAGTTCGTTAGCGATGAACAACAACGCTTTGTTGTGAAATTCTACCGGCCCCAGCGCTGGACAGACGAGCAAATTCTGGAAGAACACCAGTTCAGTCAGGAACTGGCCGACGCTGAAATTCCCATTATTGCCCCCTGCATCCACAACGGTCAGTCGCTGCATTACGCAGAGCAATATCGTTTTGCCCTTTTCCCGTCTGCCGGTGGGCGTCAGTTTGAGCTGGACAACCTGGATCATCTGGAATGGATGGGACGGTTTATCGGGCGCATGCATAAGGTCGCGGGCAGCAAGGCTTTTGCACATCGCCCTACCCTGACCACGGAAAGCTATTTAACCCGTCCGCGCCAAACCCTGGAAAACAGTGAGCTGCTTCCCGACGGCTTAAAGACTGCTTTTTTTACCATTCTTGATCAGGTTATTGCGCTTACAGAAGAGCAGTATCATCCAACCAGTGCCATTCGACTGCA
Source organism: Marisediminitalea sp. (assembly GCF_984433645.1). Taxonomy (NCBI): domain Bacteria; kingdom Pseudomonadati; phylum Pseudomonadota; class Gammaproteobacteria; order Alteromonadales; family Alteromonadaceae; genus Marisediminitalea; species Marisediminitalea sp. Next base: position 30,343 of record NZ_CFIDRX010000003.1, on the reverse strand, counting down.
TGGTGATTGCCATGCGGGTAACATCCTGTGGCGTGATGGACCGACCTTTGTCGATATGGACGATTGCCGAATGGGCCCGGCGGTGCAGGATTTATGGATGATGTTAAGCGGTGATCGCCCTCAGCAAATGCTGCAATTAGAAACCATGCTCGACGCATACGAAGAATTCTGTGATTTCGACAACCGCGAACTGGCGTTAATCGAACCGCTGCGCGCCATGCGTATGATTCACTACATGGCCTGGCTGTCGGATCGCTGGCAAGACCCTGCATTTCCCCGAGCCTTCCCCTGGTTTGGTGAATTAAAATACTGGGAACAGCAGGTACTGGCGCTGAAGGAACAGTTTTCCGCCTTGCACGAACCGCCGTTGTCGCTGACACCGCAGTATTGATATCTGTCTGCCTGATGCCAGAAGCTTGTACGACATGCATTCTGGCATAATCGATTTACTTTTTATTCCATCCACTTATAATTGCCGCCAACACAGGTGCCCAGCCTTATACGCGCTGGGATAATCGGGAAGTAAGTTAAAGTCTTACGCTGCCCCCGCAACGGTAATCAAACAATCTCCATATTGTGTTCCCAACGTGCCACCGGCTTTGCCGGGAAGGCGGGACGCACGCCATAGCGTGTTTGAAAGCCCGGAGACCGGCCTGTGCAGGGCGATGCGAAATTAACGCATCGAAGTATTTATCTCGGCACTCGGTGGGAGTGCTAACAGAGAGCACACTATGACAATTCGCACACTATCTTACGCGGTAGCAATCGCTTGCTCTGCGGGTTTTTCAGCAGCCGCCGCAGCGCAATCAAATTCAGTAGAAACCATTACGGTGACCGGGTCTCGCAGTCCAATCGCCATCGACAAACTGGCTGCTTCAGTCACTGTACTTACAGAACAAGAAATACAAGCGTCTGGCGCAACACAAGTTACCGATTTATTGCGTGGTTTGCCAGGTATCAGCATCAGCCAGTCGGGTAGTCCGGGTTCATTGACGGAACTGCGTTTGCGCGGCAGTGAAACAAACCACCTGTTAGTGCTAATTGACGGTGTGGTAGCCAACGACATCAGTCAGGGTAGCTTATTTGATTTTGCCCATTTAACCGCAGCGAATATCGTACGCATTGAATTACACCGTGGTGCACAGAGCGCACTTTGGGGCAGTGGTGCTGTAGCTGGCGTACTGAGTATTACCACCAGCGCGGCTCACCAATCCGATTCAACGGTCAGTTTGACTGCCGGTGCAGGCAACGCTGACACTTACCGGGCATCAGCCTCAGCCAGTCACCGCGGCGAACACATGCAGGCGAATGTGTCAGCCAGTATTTTCGACACCGCAGGAGACAATGTTTCACGCACCGGCAATGAACGCGATGGTTACGAAAATACAGCGCTGAACGCCGGTATCCAGTGGCAGCCTGCTGCACAACACAACCTGGACGCAAAAGTGCGTTATGTCGACTACACCAACGAATATGACGGTACAGATTACGTAACTACCGGCTTGCCTGCCGACGCCGACAATGTGACCGACGGTGAGCAGTTTACCACGCAACTAAACTGGCAATATCAGGACAGCGACCTGCCTTACCGCAGTCTGGTAAGTGTGCAGTACAATCGCAACGAGAACAATAACACGACGTCGGGTGCAGATGCTGGCGGTACATTAGGTGAACGCAAACAATTTACCTGGACGCAATTCGTGTCGTTTGGTGACACCACGCTGGGCGTGGGCAGCGAGTTTTTGCGCAGAGAGTTTGAACAAAGCGGTCCGATAGGCTGGGACGATCCGAATTACCGCGGTGAAGACAGCACCAGCAGTGTGTTTGCCGAGTTAACCGGGTTGGGCACCGACAAACTGGATACCCAGTTTAGCCTGCGTTACGACGACAACGAGCGTTTCAGCCGCGCCTGGAGCTATCGCGCTGGGGCTCGCTACGCCGTCACCCGCAATATCAAAGTATTTGCTAGTGTGGGGCAAGCGGTAAAAACACCGAGCTTTACCGAACTGTACGGTTACTACCCATCTACCTTCATAGGCAACCCTGCCCTGCTTCCTGAACAGAGCCAGGAAGTGGAGTTAGGAGCCGATATCATTCTCCCTGCAAATGTGACACTGCAGTTGAGTGTGTTCTCCACCCGTCTGGAAGACGAGATACTTGGCTTTGTGTATGACGCAAACAGCGGAATGTATACGGCGCAGAACGCCAGCGAAAAATCTCGACGTGACGGCTTTGAGGCTTCAGCTCAATGGCGTACAGATGATGTAAGCCTGACAGCACATTACAGCTACCTGGACGCTTCTCAGGGAGATGGCACAGCGCAAACCGTGGAGCTACGCCGTCCAAACCACACAGGTTCAATCACGGCGGCTTATTCATTCCCGGTTCAGGGTTTGTCTGCTTACATTAAGGCTGCGTATACCGGTACACGTTTGGATACCTTTTATCCACCCTGGCCGGCTACGGCACAAACGCTGAATCTGGCGCCTTACTGGCTGACCACTGTCAACGTTGACTACAAAATTGATAGCGACTGGCAGGTTGGCTTACGCGTCGATAACGCGCTGGATGAATCGTTTGAAGATATTGTTGGGTACCAGGGCAGTAACCGTAGAATTCTGGCGCACACACGCTATTCGTTTTAACGGTTAACCGACAGCAATATTCGCCTGGTCGTTAGCGACTAGGCGAATATGAGCCCTTGTGATAATCTCAGCACTTTCCATAGCTTGACGAAGGAAGTAAACAGGAATGAAGAAGTTTGCGTTTTGGATGATCTTGGCATTACTGGTGCCACTACAGGCTTGTGCTGCCGAGAAATGGCAGGAAGGCGAACACTATGAAGTGCTGGACAAGCCACTGAGCGAAAAGCCTCAGGTGGTTGAGTTTTTCTCTTACTGGTGCCCGCACTGTTATCGCACAGAACCTTTTGTAGCGAAATTAAAAGGCGAATTAGACAAAGGCGTTAAATTCGACAAAGTCCACGTTAACTTTATGCCTTACACCACAAAAGAAGTGCAGGACGACGTAACCAGTGCCATGCTGATGGGCAAAGCGCTGAAACAGGAAGACCAACTGAGCGGTGCTATTTTCAACTACATTCACCGTCAACGCGCAACCATTACCGGTATGAAAGACCTTCGCAACATCTTCGTCATTAACGGTGTCGATGGTGAGAAGTTCGATAGTCTGGTAAAAAGCTATGGCCTGCAGTCACAGCTAGCAAGAAATAACAAAGCTATCGAAGACTACCGCAACGTGGTTCGCTCAGTACCTACGTTTATTGTAAACGGGAAATACAAAGTACAGTTTACCCGTGATATGACTGAACAAGATCGTCTGGATTTGATTAACTTCCTGGCCGCTAAGAAGAGCTAATACCGCCTCTTAATTCTTTGAAAAGCCGAACACATTGTTCGGCTTTTTTGTTTGCGGCATTCTCATAACTATTGCAGTACGCCCCTGGCTTTTCACTTAAAACGATGCAGAACGCTGTTGTGTCTGATAAATATCGCTGTTATTTACCTTCGACGCTTTTCGGCTAATTAAAACAGTATTGCCCCGTATGGAGAAATGCCCAATCTGGCTTTCTAATTCGGCTACGAGAGAACCCTCACGTTGATTGAAGACTTCCAACTGCTGTTTCGACCAATCGAAATACGCCAAATAGTCGCCAGCTTTTTGCATAGCGAATTGCCGACCCGCAAATGGCGTAAGAGGAAGCTCTGGCATCGTTAAGGGTGTCACGTCTTCGCCGTAAAACCACTGTTGCTCCTGATTGACCCACAACCAATTGTCTGGCGATGTGTCAAACCGAACACTTTGCCATTGCGGATCCAAACGCGTCATGACATCGCTAACTAAGTCGTACGACACCACTTGCCAGTTTTTCCCCAACTGCATGCTGAATGCGAGCTCTGTGGCAGATTTAAACGAAATACCACGCAGTTCCTTTTCTGGCAGAGAGAGTGCAGTTACGTTACCGGTTCCTACATCAATGATATGGATTGCATTCAGTGTAAGGCCCGCCACCCGAGTTTGATCAGGTGACCAGGCGAGATCCAGATAGTGCCGGCTGTCGTCAAACGCGGTCACTTTTTGTTTTTGGCCCGACTGGCGATTGTACAGCCACAACTCTTCACTGCCCGTGGTTAAGCTGATATAGGCCACTTGTATTTCATCTGGCGACAATACGGCAAGCCGCTCGTCTACCGTATCTTGTAATATTGCCTGAGTTTGTCCCTCGACGAGGTGGTACTCCTCAACATTCAGATCGTACTGATAAGCGATAAAAACATAATCTTCACCATTGCTGTGCCGTTCAGGTCGCGACAATTGTTGAGTGCCTGAATAGATCAGGGTTTTGTTGTTTCCATCGAGGTCGTAGCGGACAATCTCTCTGGCCGGATGCTCTCCCATTAACACCACGTGTTTACCATCGTGTGACCAAATCCCACAGCAAATATAGGCATTTAATTTAAAGAGCTGTGTCAAAGTGCGGGTGTTAAGGTCTAATTCATAAAACCCTTCCCACTGATGCTGATCCGGCGAAGAAATCAGCAGTTTGTCTTCTTTCGGGTGAAGATCGAACTGACTGTTACCCCCTAAATGTAATTCTGGTTGAGGTAACCACTGAACTTGCCTGGTGGTTATGTCCAATTGATACAGAGAATAAGGTTTTCCGGGACCGGGAGATTCAGCGAAAACAACAAGATTATCGTCGTGGGTAAACTTCACCACACCATAGCTGCCAGGCTTACAGGTATGAATCAACTCTGGCTCCGACATGTGTAAGCCGTGAAATTCACGAGTAAAGTATTGGCATTTGTCTTTCGTCGCCACCAGGTAAACCAGCTTGTTGCCCTTATCGTTCCAGCTGCCCGGACCTACTCCTTCCTCTTTCCCATGACGAATTTCAACCACGCTTTCGGAGGCCACCAGTTTCACAAACAGCCGGTAACGATGACCATCATGATGCATGTATGCCAGCCTTTCCCCATCCGAAGTAAAGGCTGGAAAGTGCTCACTGCCTCTGTCTGCGGTGAGCGCTTTGGCTGATGTAGCAATGGATGGTGCTGCGTCATAGAGCCAGTAAAAACCACCCACTGCCGTTGCGATTGCGACTAACAATACCATGCCTAAAAAGCTGCTCGGTAAAGACCTTTCAGAAGCAGCGCTGCCACTTTGCTGTACTTCTGTTAGTTCTGATGGTTCTGATATTTGCTCGACGGGCGCGACTAACCGGTAGCCACGTTTTGGTATCGTAACGATATACATTGGGTTTCTGGCATCATCACCTAGCGCCTTTCTTAGCTTAGTGACAAGTTTGGCAATACTATTGTCACTAACATAGCGGCCATGCCACACATCGTCCAATAGCTGCTCCTTGCTAACAACGACCCCCTGATGATGGCAAAAATAGGCCAGCAGCTCGCTCATCATCGGTTCAATGCGAACCGAATGTTGTGGGCTCGATAAAGTTTGTTGTTGCTCGCAAAGGACAAAGTCCCTAATTTTCCACCGCATAATAATCCATTGTTACGCTTCCCCAGCCCTTTAAATACAAGGCCGTCATAAAAAGTCACAACTTTTCCTGTGTTGGTCAGGACGTTGTTTGTTGCTGTCTTTTACGATGCGTCATGTGTTTTATTTTTTGTACTACCGGAGCTAACATGGACCCGCTTAAACGCGTCACCCCGCTTTTTTACCTGGCGATCATCTTACTAAATTTCACCCACAATACCTATGCAAGTACTACGCAGGATTTTCCTGTGCCCCCCGATATTGCCAATGCGAACATACAAGAGGTGCGGGATGCAGATGCGATTCTTACTTCTGCGCAGTTTCGACAAACCTTGCACAAATTTGCCAACGGCTTAACCCCAGAAGAAATTGCACAGCAAAGTCTATTTAACAAAATAGCGCTGTTGTCACTGCGAAGCGACGTGCAGACTATCAACAAAATAGCAGATCAACAGCACGCGCCCTACACTTATGCGCATTATCAGTTTTACCACCAATCTGTATTGGCTTTGCAAGATGCTCCGGAAACAAACTTTAATCATATCGCTGCCAGCGTCATTGAAACGGAACTGGCAAAGCTGGATGACAAGCAATTTGTAAAAATGAACATGGCGCTGGGCTGGTCAGTATCCAACGCCAGAACTTACGTGTTTAACCTCTTCAAACAAGCACAACAAGAATCGTCACTCAGCAAAGATGAGTTGCTCAATATCGCCGTGAATTGCCAGCTTTACTACGTGCTTGCAGACATCATTCCTGTTGCCAATGCGGTGATCACACAACAGCAACACCGGCGCTTCATTATTGAGCCCAACACTGTAGTGAACTTAGATAGCGACCTTACGCTGTCTACAACCATTGTGCGTCGCCGGGACCAGAGCAATCCTGCCAGCACCGCTTTGCAATACACCATTTACGCTGACGAATCGGCTCACATTAAAACCGCAATGAATGCCGCCGCCCACGGATACATTGGCATAGTCGCCAATTCCCGTGGAAAACGTTCAAGTAAAAACCGTGTTGTCCCCTGGGAGCACGAAGGCGAGGACGCAGCGAAACTGATTAAGTGGATTGCAAAGCAAAACTTTAGCAATGGTAAGGTAGTGATGTATGGCGGCAGCTATAATGGATTTACTCAGTGGGCAGCCGCCAAACACATGCCCAAGGCATTAAAAGCAATTGCCCCCTATGTGGCAGCAAACCTGATTACCGGACTCCCCTATGAAAATAATATTGCGTTAACCGGCAATTTCGAGTGGCCTATTTACGCCGCGAGTAATTCGACTCTCGACGACAGCGTCTACAGTGACTGGCAACGTACAAACGACATTGTCGACACACTCTACACCAGTGGTCGTCCTATTGTGGATATCGACAAACTTGCTGGCCGTCCAAGTCCGTGGCTTCAAAAGTGGCTGGCACATCCCCAAAGCGACAGCTATTACCAGGCTATGGTGCCCTACCAAACCGATTATCAACGCATAAACATTCCGGTGCTAACCATTACCGGCTATTTTGAGGGAGGCCAGATTTCTGCACTGGATTACTTCTACGAACACTACAAATACAACAGCAACGCCAACCACGCGCTATTAATCGGCCCTTATAATCACTGGACGGCACAAAATGTACCTCGTTCTCATCACAGCAATTATGCGCTGGACCCGGTTGCGTTAAAGAAAGATACAGAAGATCTTGTTTTTCGTTGGTTCGATCATGTACTGGAGGACAAACCAAAACCAGAACTGGTGCAAAATACAGTGAATTATCAGCTAATGGGAGCCAACGAGTGGCGCTTCGCCGACTCGATTGACCTGCTCAACAAGCAGCACATCCCCTTTTTTATACAGCCCCTAGAGCCCAATGAAGTACAACCCTACAAACTGGGTCGGCAACTTTCTCGCCATGCAGGTCGTTACCTGGAACAAATCGTAGATATGTCAGACCGAACGGAGCAGCGCAATCTGGCTCCCTGGCCAGTTATTCAGGACACACTGGACACGCAGGGTGGGATCCATATTGAAACCCCTGTTTTTGAACAGGATATGGAATTAACCGGTTCGATCACTGGCTTTTTCGATATTGCCGTTAATAAACGGGATGTTGATATCGGCTTTAACTATTATCATATTTTGCCAGATGGCAGGGTGTTTCACTTGAACAACTATCGCAGTCGCGCCAGTCATGCCGACAGCAATGAGAGCAGAAAGCTACTGGAGCCTGATCAATTAACGCGCGTGCCTATTGTCAATGCGCGCTTCACATCAAAGTTAATTCCAAAAGGCAGCAAAATAGCCTTGGTGCTAAACGTAAACAAAAACAGGGATGCGCAGGTGAACCTCGGCACCGGAGGGCCAGTTAACCATGAACACATTTCACAAGCGGGTGAGCTTCTGAAATTACGCTGGTACCTGTCATCTCAAATAAACCTGCCACTTAAACGCTACACTGAACAGCCAAAGACCTAACGCTAATGTGCGATTAACCCGGCATGATATAGTGCCGGGCCCTGCCCCATTTCGTCATCCCAAAATCGGGCAGCAAAATCCGGGTTCCCTGGAGAAATCCGTTAATTCAGCAGGTACTTGGAACCGCATATTGCAACGTGTTACTGTGAATAATTAGATGGTTTGCTAGTTACAGTCAAAGGGAATTTATGAAGTCACGCCTTATGTTTTTATTGTTATTGAGCATGTCGCTGCAAGTCATTGCCAGTAGCAAAAACCAATTAAACCTGACTGAAATTCATACCTACGCTGATGAGGCAGGCTTCAACGGCGCCATTTTAGTTACCCGGAATGAAAAGCTGATTGTCGAAGCCTATCTTGGCTACGCGGATAGTGAAAAGACGATGGCGCTAACTCGCCAACACCTGTTTAGTCCAGGTTCAGTTGGCAAAGAATTTACAACCGTCGGCATGATGCAACTCGAAGCACAAGGCCTGTTGTCTTATGAGGACAAGGTCTCGAAATATGTCAAAGGGCTCCCTGAATGGGCGTCGAAAGTAACCATTCATCAGGTTCTCAACCACACTTCAGGCTTCCCCAAAATCAAATGGCACAGTGGCATTTCAACCGCCGATGCCATTTCGCAAATCGCTAGCAGTGAGGGGTTATTCACGCCAGGAAGCGGATATCAATACTCGAATTTAAATGTTGTGGTCCGCGCGTTGATAATCGAAGCGATAGCAAACATGCCATTTTCAGCCTACTTGCAACAACATATATTCGAGCCTGCAAAAATAACGGAGGCCTACCAGCAATTGACCCCGCAAGATGTCTCTGCCAACAAGGCCGCAGGTGATTACCCGACGTATATCAACGGCGTTACTGTTTACATTACACCTGAAGAATTATTGAAATTCGAGCAGGCCCTGACGTCAGAGCTATTACTGCCATTTTCATCACTTCAAGCCAAACTGGACGGTGATGTGTTATCCGGACAACAACATCGCGCGCTGTACGACTTTGGTTCATTCTTTAAGGATGAAAAAGGCGCATTACTTTACTGGCAACATGACGGTTCGAACCCATCTCACCACACATTAAAATTCCATGATTTCGAAAACGAGATTGTCATCATATTGATGTCCAGCGATGGAAACAAATCGACGCTTTATGCACTAAAAGAGAAAATCCTGAAGCTACTGGCTGAAACAGAGATCTGAATATCAACAACTTATATTTCGCTAAAGTATGGGTGCTACGATTACTCACAATGTGAGCATATTCACCACATTGTGACTAAAACAAACAATAGGCGCATACCAGCCACTGGCCTGAAAGCCGCCGAATGAGGGGATATTGGAAACTGGTTCAATAATTGCTACTTCTCCAGTGACAAAGTAGTAATGATTTCTAACAATGAACAACTTTTAAGGGAATAAACCATGAATAAAACCATCACTGCGCTCCTTCTGGTTGCCTGTATCTTTTTACTCTACTCACAGTTTTCTGAACTGGCTTACAAATTTGGGTTTGCTGAACTCAAGCTGGTTGCCGTGTTGGAGAATAGCGAAAAAATGAAAGTAAAATGCGATGCCTATTCACTTGGGTTCTTTGATGAGATTAAGCTCCAGAATAAATACCAGAAGTGTATTAACGACTATGAAGCACAGGGTTTTAAACTTATCAGCCGAAGCGACAGCTAACAGTAGAGCACAAAAAAACCGAGTCAGTGTGAAATGACTCGGTTTTTATAATAACGCTTGTTCAAATTAGGGGTTAGCCCAGCTTATCTGTGGCTACCCGGTAACGTGGATCTTCATTCACGTTGATCTCTACAAACTTATTGGCTTTCGACAGCAGTGCTAAACACTCCTGACTGACGTGACGGATATGCAGCTTTTTACCTGCATTTTCGTACTTATCGGCCAGACCGTCCAGCGCGTCGATACCCGATGAATCCCAGATACGACTGGACTGAAAATCAATCACCACATCATCCGGGTCATTGGTAATATCAAACAAATCACGGAAATGGCTTACAGAGCCAAAGAACAAGGGCCCTTGCAACTCGTACACTTTCCAGCCGTCTTTGTCGACGTGTGTTTTGACCTCGATATGGCGCGCGTGCTTCCAGGCGAATACCAGTGCAGACACGATGACACCTACCACTACAGCAATAGCCAGGTCAGCAATAACGGTAACCGCTGTTACCAGGAATAATACAAAGGCATCTTCTTTGTTCACACCACGAATAATGCGGAACGAGGCCCATTCGAAGGTACCAATCACCACTACGAACATAACGCCCACCAGCGCGGCAAGCGGAATCATTTCAATCAGCGGCGCGGCAAACAAAATAAAGCCCAGTAATACGATAGCAGCGGTAATACCTGACAGACGCCCACGACCACCAGAGTTAATGTTGATCATACTCTGACCAATCATGGCACAACCACCCATGCCGCCAAAGAAGCCATTAACCGTATTCGCTACACCCTGACCGATACATTCTTTGTTACCACGACCGCGTGTGTCGGTCATTTCGTCGATAAGCGTTAGCGTTAACAAGGATTCAATTAGGCCCACCAAACACAAAATTACTGCTGTCGGCAGCACAATCATGAAGGTTTCCCAGGTAAACGGCACCATCGGAATCGCAAATGACGGCAGTTCTCCAGCCAGTGTTGCACTGTCTTTCTGGTCTGCTGGCAGCATATCACGCACAAAATCAATGACCGTACGCGCTTCAAGATCCAAACCGTGAACCAATAGCGTTATGGTAATGATGGCAGCCAGTGAGGCAGGAACGGCTTTGGTTAGGCGCGGCAGCAAGTAAATGATTGCCATAGTGAGTGCAACCAGACCCAGCATCCAGTACAACATGGTGCCTTGCATCCACTGTTGTTCACCCAGTGCGTCAGCTACTTTGAACTGGCCGAGCTGCGCCAGGAAAATCACGATGGCCAGGCCGTTTACAAAGCCCAGCATAACCGGATACGGCACCAGACGTATAAACTTACCTAGGCGGAACACACCGCAGAGTATCTGCAGCAGACCCGCCAACACAACCGCGGCAAACAAATACTGTACGCCATGCTCGCTTACCAGCGACACCATGACGACGGCCATGGCTCCGGTTGCACCGGAAATCATACCGGGACGGCCACCAATGGCAGACGTGATCAAACCCATCATAAAAGCGGCGTACAGGCCAATCATTGGCTCTACACCTGCCACAAAGGCAAAGGCAACGGCTTCTGGCACCAATGCCAGTGCAACCGTTATCCCTGAAAGCACATCGTTTTTGATGTTGCTGTCTTTACTGGAGATTATGTCAAACATATTTGTTTCTTCAGTGGGGTGGTTAAAAATTGGTCGGGGATCCTACCACTATCCGGGCATTTTGTCCTTTAACAGTTTGTTAATATTTGACCGTCCACTTGACCCTGTGAACGATATTCGATTTACTGACCCGGTGTGGTTTTTACAAAATAAAGTTATGGACATCAAAGAGTATATCGACCATTTCCCCGAAATTGCCCAACGCGAACGCCACGAGCAGTTTAAGATTCTGGAACAGGCGCAGGCCGCCGCCTTCACGCCCGCCGCACAGCGCGCATATACACTTTACAGTTGGCTGGTGCCGATGTTGTGGATTGCCGGTATCGGTGCCGGGTTATACTTCACGGTAGGATTTGCCAGTTGGGTACCTGTAGTCGCACTGATCGCTGGCCTGGTTATCTCCCGGATTATGATAAACAACCGACGTGAAACACTTATGCAAAACGGCTTGCGAACGGTATTGGATGAACCTTCATGATCGTGGTCATTTTTCGCGCCACGGTAAAGCAGTTAGATGACGAGTACCTGCAACAAGCAGGCAAACTGCGCCAGCTGGCGTTAGACCACTACGGCTGCCTCGAATTTACCGCGCTATGTGAAGGCGATAAAGAAATTGCGTTATCCTACTGGCCCGACGAAGACAGTGTACTGCGTTGGAAAAACGATCCGCTCCACAAAGCTGCTCAGCAGCAAGGTAAGCGCAGTTGGTATCAGGATTATCAAGTGCAGGTGGCTAATATCACGCGTGAATACACGTCAAATTAACCACCTGTATTCGCTCGCACCGACTTAACTACAATGACTTATCTACAGCAATTAGCGCATTAGCAAACGTGTCTATTTCATCCGTTGTAGTAAATACCTGAGGAGTAACCCGAATATTGCAGCCACTTGCCAGGTCCTTACGGACGACAGTAAATACACCAAATTCATTTTCCAGACGTTGTTGAAGTGCTGATACCTGTTCCTTGGTAACTTGACCTTTAATTCTGAAGCCGCCCATGCCTGAAGCACAATCCTGATCTTGCGCTCCGAGTACTTCAATGTTGGGCAGGTTATCCGCTACACTTACCCAGCGACGTCGTAAGTAACGCAAACGCTCGGCTTTATTTTCGGCCCCTACGGTAAAGTGAAAAGCCAATGCGTCGGGTACCGCAAGAAACGACGCAAAATCAGACGTGGCAATATGGACGCGATTTTGAACTGACTCATTACCCATAGCTTCCCCTGGAAAGGGAGATACACGATCCAGCGTGCCGGTTCTCATATACAACGCGCCTACGCCAATTGGCGAGCCTATCCACTTATGTAAATTAAACACCGCCCAATCGACTCCAAGGTCATCCATTTGGAAGTTCACCAGACCCCAGGATTGGGCGCAATCACAAATAACATCAATACCTTTAGACTTGGCAAGTGCTGCGATTTCTTTTACCGGTAAAGTGAGACCATGTTGGTTACTGGTATGTGTTAACAGCATGAGTTTTAGGTTTGGGTGTTGTTCAAAAGCCTGTGCATAGGTGTCTATAAAATCCTGCTTTTTACCGGCAGCAGGCAATGCAATTTCAACACCTTGTACTTTGTGTTCTTGCGACAGCCATTTCATCATGCGCTGAAAACTAGGGTAGTCTACGTCAGCCCATAAGACCGCATCCTGCTGCTGTAATCCTTTGTACTGGGTGATTAAATTAACAAATGACTCGGTTGCATTTCGGGTTAGCGCCACCTCGCTTGGTTGTGCTCCTAGAGCAGAGGCAAGTGTCAGCTTTACGTGTTTAAAATCTTCGTACCAGTCCTTTCTGGCATACCAGGACATGTCTTTATTTACTTTTTTTGTCAGTCGAATGTATTCCGCTTCAACCGGCAACGCCATTTTTCCCCAATAGCCTTGTTCTAAATTTATAATTTCGCGTCCCTTGTCATAATAATCTGTCACTTTCTTCCAATAGGCTTCATTAGTCGCTACTTCACTCGCTGACTCGCTTGTTAACAACGTATCAGCAAGTTTGATACGCTCGTTTTGAGTACTACCTGCGAAAACGGATGATGACAATCCTGCCAATGAAAGTGTTGTTACATTTTTTAATAGCTGTCGTCGTGTTTGCATGATTGTCCCTACGCCACATTGATACTGTATAACATCACTTAAAATGCAATTAATGTATACAAACACGCCCCGGTTCTACGTTGAATCACCGGCTTTTACGATAAAACGCTCGGTTCTATACACTGATAAATACCGTAAACAGCACTTATTGTTCATAGGCTTAGGTGGTAAACTATTCAACATTCCAATCATACTGCGACCTACCTACTCATGCAGTCCTCCACTATAGATTTCGCGATTACCGTTATTGGGCCGGTGCTCGCTTTGCTCGTAATGGGTAACGTACTTATTCGCGTGAAACTGATAAACGACGATTTTGTAGCTATGGGCTCAAAACTGGTGTTTACCGTTGCTCTGCCTGCCTTACTATTTTTGTCGATTAGCCAGGCGGACTTTAGTCATGCTGCCAACCCGTTATTGATAGGCGTTGGGTTAGTCGGCACCCTGGGGTATTTTCTGATCCTTATGGGACTTAGCCATTTCATGGTGTCAGCATCAGAAGCCAAAGGCGTGGTCACTCAGGGCGGATTTCGAGCCAACATGGGCATCATTGGTTTAGCTTACTGTGCCAATACCTATGGCAATGATGGTTTAGCCGCGGCGTCGGTTTACCTCGGGTTAGTCACCATATTGTTTAATATTCTGAGTGTGTTTGTGCTGAATTTTTATCAGGAAGGCAAACGCTCACTGACCAAACAGCTCTCAGGTATTGCGAAAAACCCACTCATTATTGCCATTTGCTGTGCCTTGCCGTTTTCCTACTTTGACTGGTCTCTACCAGGTATTGCTGTGACCACCGGTGAGTACTTCGCCCAGTTGACGTTGCCACTGGCTCTGCTTTGCACAGGTGCCTCGTTGCAATTCCGCTCGTTTAGTGACGACTGGTTCAATATTTCACTGAGTACGCTCAGTAAGTGCGTGTTTTACCCGTTAGTGCTGGTCGCACTGGCCTATGTTGTCGGACTACGTGGTATGCCATTAGGGATTGTACTTCTCATGGCTATTTCGCCCACGGCGGCAGCCAGTTACGTGATGGTAAGAAGTTTAGGTGGTGATCACCGACTGGCGGCCAGTATTATTGCGGTCACCACCTTGCTGTCGTTACCCGTCACCATCGTTGCGTTTGACTTATTGGCTTCGCGTAACTTGTTGTGAGATGTTGCTAATCCGCCTTACTGCCGCCGCGACATGCCGGTGATGCAGACGCCTGTTCACCACGTGCGGTCCATTCTTCAGGTGTATAGGTGTGCAAGGCTAACGCGTGAACCGGGCCAGCTAATGCATCAGCCAACAAGCCGTTCACCTGGCGATGGCGACCAATCAGGCGTTGCCCGATAAAAGCGTCAGTCACAACGGTAACCTTAAAATGACTTTGCGCACCAGGCGCCACATTGTGCTGATGACTTTCGTCCACAATCTCAAGAAAAGTGGGCTTAAGGTGTTCGCTCAGTTGTGATTCGATAAACTCGTATACTTGCATAAATCCGGTGAAATATAGCGAAATGTGAGGTTAATTCTACCATCAATGATTTTGCGCGTCTTGCTTAACCCATGATGGTAAAAACGTTGAGTCTGACCCGCCATGACCAGCAGACTGCCATTTTCGAGTTGAATGTCAGTGCGCTCACCGGTGGGCAGGTGCTTGAAACTGAACTTGCGTTCCGCGCCCAGTGAAACAGACGCAATGACAGGCTCTTCGCCGAGCTCAGGTTCATCGTCTGCATGCAACCCCATGCCGTCCTGGCCGTCGCGATACCAATTGGCCAGCACACAATTAAATGGCGCGCCCAGCTCATCTGTAAGCCGTTGTTGCAATGCGCCTAATGCCTCTGGCATGGGGTGAGGTTTCATGCGCAGCCCGGAATAGGTGTATTCGCAGTGTGGTGCCCCGTGCCAGCTCTGCAAGCGTGGAATCGATACCGATTTGCCGTACAATTTGATAGTATCCTGCCGCCAGGGCAAGCTTTGTTGCAGTTGCGTGATGAGTGTCGACGCGGCTTGTTCCGACAACCAATCAGGCTGATAACTCACCTGGGCGTCTTTGAGCGGCAATGCCTGAAGGCCCGGAGTGGATGTGTGAAATAAATCAGACTGCACAGTATTCAACACCAAGATAAAATGCGTTCATGAACACAGAGTTTACACTATTTGACCGGCAGCTAACGTTGATTCGTTACCCGGCCAAGCATCAACACAAAAGCCTGCAGGCCTGGGACAGTGCCGATGAACTGGTTATCGAACACCTGTTAACCGAGCAATGCGTGCCTGACGCTCAGCCATGGATAATCATGAACGATGATTTTGGATCACTGGCTACGTTTTTTGCCGGTCAGAACGCGACTACGGCTGTTCCGACCTGGGTTAGCGACTCAACCATTGCCCGCTTGTCCCTGGCAGAAAACCTGCAGGTTAATCATTGTAAACAGGTAGACGTGGTTGATTGCCTGGCCTCTTTACCGACCGCTCCGGCGCTGGTTGTTATTAAAGTCCCCCGAACCCTTGCGCTTCTGGAACACCAGCTTATTCAACTGCGCAGTGTAGTGTCGGCGCAAACGCATATTGTTGCCGCCGCCAAGGTTAAAGCCGTTACCCGCGGCGTGTTAGATCTGTTTGAGAAGTATCTCGGCCCAACCCGTACTTCACTGGCCAAAAAGAAGTCCCGACTGATCTTCTGTGAAGCCGACTCCAGCAAACTCAATACGCCTGTCTCATCGCCCTATCCGACCCGCTGGCAATGCAAGCTGGCAACCGGTCAGGCAGTCTCGGTGAGTAACCACGCCAATGTGTTTTCCCGGCAGTCTCTGGACATCGGAGCTCGCCTGTTACTGGAACATATGACCGTCGCAGACCATGACCATGTTGTCGATTTGGGTTGTGGCAACGGCGTACTTGGACTCAATGCCCTGTCACTGGCGCCGGGATGCAAAGTAACCTTTGTTGATGAATCACTGATGGCGGTTGAGTCAGCCAAAGACAACGTGGCAAACAATTTTCAAGATCAAGTTGAGCAATGCGAGTTTGTTGCCAGCAACTGTCTGGAGTCACTGCTGGATCGCCCTTACAGACCGTTAGTGACAAAAGTGTTTTGTAATCCCCCTTTTCACCAGCAAAACGCCATCACCGACCATATTGCCTGGCAGATGTTTCACGATGCCTATGAACTGCTTAATAAAGGCGGTCATCTTATCGTGGTAGCCAACCGCCATTTAGATTATTACCCTAAATTAAAGCGCTTATTTGGTGGCGTAAACACCATCGCCAATGACCGAAAGTTCGTAATTTACAGCGCAGCGAAACGATAAGGAGTCCTCATGCTGAGATCATTACTACTGTGTTTAGCGTTGATAACTGCACCTGCATTTGCCGCGAAGAAAGCCGATGACGGCTCGCAAATTCAACCTGACAATTACTACCCCAGAGTAAAACTGGAAACATCCATGGGTGACATTGTCATCGAGCTGGACCGCAGAAAAGCCCCCATTACGGTGAACAACTTTTTGCGCTATGTCGACAAGCGCAGCTACGAAGAAACCATTTTCCACCGTGTTGTGCCCGGGTTTGTTGTCCAAGGTGGCGGTTACACTGTCGACTTTGACGAAAAGCCTTCGTACCCGGAAATCTATAACGAGTCGGGTAACGGATTGAAAAACTCACTGTACTCTGTCGCCATGGCGAGACAAAATGACCCGCATACGGCAACGCGTCAGTTTTTCTTTAATCTGGACGACAACGACAGTCTCGACCCGGGCAGAAACTGGGGCTACACCGTGTTCGGTGCGGTAGTTGAAGGGTACGAAGTCGTTGATGCCATGGGTGAGGTAGAAACTGAATACAAAGCGCTGTTGGGGTTCGCTGACGCGCCCGTAGAACCCATTATTTTGCACAAAGCGACGGTGTTACCAGAACTCTAATCGTCAGGGCTTCTCCATGCACTGGCGAAAGTAATCCGGCTTTCGCCAGATGCCTTGGACTGATACATGGCCTTATCCGCCAAGCTCAATAAATCCGCTTCCTCTTGTGCATCATCCGGGAAACACGCCACGCCGATACTGGCGCCAACGTCTACCACGATGTCCTGAATCAGATAAGGCTTGCAAATGGCGGCCAGTATTTTTTCCACCAGCGCTTTGCATTGTTGATAGTTTGCTACGTCAGTCAGGATCAGTGTAAATTCATCACCGCCAATTCTGGCAACCGTATCTGATTCCCTCACCGTATCACGCATTCTAACTGCAACGCGACCTAATAGAAGATCGCCAAATTTATGTCCGTATTGGTCGTTAACACTTTTAAAACCATTGAGGTCAATAAACAACACAGCCAGTTTTTCGCCCCGACGGCTGGCATGTTTTAATTCCAAATCGAGCCTGTCTTTGAACAAATGACGATTGGGCAAATCAGTTAACTGATCGTGATAAGCTAACTGGGCCAGTTCCTGCTGCTGTACAACAGATACTGTATCGTCTATTACGGTATACACCGTTGCGGGCTTGTTGTTTAGCGTCACCTTGCTCACTTCAAGCTTGCAGTGATACCGTTCCCCGTATTTTCTGAGCCCATAGGTTTTACCCTCATAATCAACTAGCAGCACAGATTTTTTCTTGTTCAGAAGTTCTTGCTGAGAAAAGCCGCTCATCTCAGCCATTACCTTATTGGCTCTTACGATTGACCCACTGGCGTCAACAACGATGATCCCTGTCGCGATACGATTCATTATGTTATCGACCAGGTCCAGTGTGTGGTGCGCTTTTCTGACCCGCAGTCTGTATAAAATGATGGCAACGCTAAAATTAACCAGCGCCAAAAGAAACGCTATTCCCTGGAAAAAGCGAATGCGTTGCGCCTCTTCCTGTGTTTCATGTTCGAGTTCTACGGTGAGGGCGTTCATTAGTGCGAGCAGCGCGAGGTTTTTTCGTTGCGCGACATCGTTGGCTTGCTGAAGTAACAGCGTATCGAATTCCCGCCCTATCAACTGGCGAACCTTCTGCCTTAACGGTGCCCATTCACGTAACGCCTGATTGATAATTTTCCGTGTGGCTTCACTGGTTAGCGGCGCAACTTCTATCATGTCAGACTCTGCGGAGAATGTTCGTCCCCCTCGATGAAAGGCATCTAATGTGTATTCAAAGCGGTCGAAGGTGCTGCTCAGCTCGTCCAGGTACTCAAGATAGACCTGTTCATTCTGAATATTTTTGTCCATCAGCAACAGTGTTTTAACCATACGTTGGCTCAACATACGCTGACGACCAGACAAGTTAATATTTATGGCTTGCTGTTCAATTCGGTATGACAACCAGACATTTAAAGACAGGGCAATAAAATCGAAAAGAAGAAACAGTACAATAGCAAGTACAGTGAGTGAGCTTCCTTCTTTTTTGCTAAAGGAAGCCAGCGCGTTTTTGATACCAGAATACATGGACACTAGTGCATCCCTCACTAGGTAATTGTGCAAATTTGCAGATATACGCCGCGTTTGAATTTGCTAATCCAAACATTTTACTCAGTTATTATTTAATATAGCGTATAGCAAATATACTGCGCCTTGCGATGCAAAAAAACAAGGCTCTACCTGCAACTTTTAGCTAAAACCCCCATAAGCCAATATTATCGATCTTCAACCGTCTTGGCTGTTGCAGCAGATACACAACCATGCCCGCAATATCTTCATTTTGAATCAGACCATCGTCAATGGCTTCATCAGGTTGACGTGATGACTGGATCAGTGCAGGGTTTAGCGAATGTACATGGATACCATATTCACGCACTTCCTCCTGCAATGCCTTTCCAAGGCCCACCATGGCAAACTTCGACGCGCAATACACGCCGGCTTTCGCATAGCCATTCAACGCGGCCTGTGAAGCAATATTAATAATGTATCCCTCGCGATTTTCTATCATTGCAGGCACCGTCTCTTTGCACATCAGAAACGTCCCTTTCACGTTGGTATTCATTACCTCATCCCAGTCGGCTTCAGGGGTTTCCCACACCCGGGTTTCCTTGCCAAAACCACTGTTGTTGATCAACACATGTACGCTGCCAAACTGTCGAATAACCTGTTGCACAAAGTTTGCGGTCTCGCTGGCATCACTCACATCGCACACCGCGCCAAACAGGCGGTTGCCAAATCGTTCGGACAAATCCTCAACGGTATCTGCAATCGTTTTTTCAGTCCGTCCACAGATGGCCACTGACATCCCTTCAGCCAGTAAATATTCGGTGATAGTGCGGCCAAGTCCTTTACCGCCGCCGGTTACGATAGCCACCTTATTAGTGAGTGAATATATTTGGTTCATAATGCTTTCCCTTGTTTTTATAAGCCAGACGCCGGGTTTAGTTTGAGGTTAACCGAGCGTTGTGATGGATAGCAATAGCCTGCATTGCAGGTAATGACAACGTGAATTGCCCGGCGTCGTTTATCACAATTTCCTCTCCGGTACACTGCTGTTTTTTTGTATCCAGCCCGCCGGTTAGTACATTGCAATACCGTCCTTCCGGCAGAGAGGTCAACAGCGTCTTGTTAAGGCGCTGTTCGCTGGCATTAATCACCACATAGCCGCTGCTCCCCCGGCCAAATGCAATCTGGTCACTGCCATTGTCCCACCAGTTTGTGACGTCGGTATGCGCAGACGTATTGCGCCTGAAATCCACCGCACCTCCGATATAGGGCCGGCGATGTTCACATTGCCATGCCTTGTTAAAACAAGCGGGTTTTGCATCACCGTGCACATTCACACCAGGCGGCCCTGCGTCGGTATCACCGTCAAATGCATAACTCGACATCACTTTAGGATAACCATATGGCCAGGCGAGCATGAAGACGTTGGCTAAGTCATATAACCGGCCGTCTTCAAAAGTAATGACATGACCACCGCCGCCGTGTCCACGTTGATTATCATGGTTATCGACAAACACCACGGCGTCGCCAGAAGCTAACCACTGCCCCGCTCCCACCTGTTCGTGTAGCGAAGCCAGCGTCCCACGGCTGAAAGCCTCTCCAATTGCCAGCGAATAGTTAAACTCAGTGACAGCGCCATTGTCGGTATATTCCGAGGCACGTATAGGTTCACCGCCCTGGTCGATGACTTCCTGAAATACCCATGGTTCCCCTTCTACCTGCTCCAATATCTGCTTTATGTCGCGCGCAGGCATATGCTTCGATGCATCAATACGAAAGCCGGCTACGCCAATGTTGACCAGATCATTCAAATACCCGGCAATACGCGCCTGTACTTGCGGGTCTTCGGTTTTGAGATCGGCGAGACCAACCAATTCACACTGTTGAACATTGTCCCGGTCCCGGTAATTAGTAATACCGCAATCCATGTGAAAATCTTTGGGGGTAAAATCAGGGAATTGCTTTCGTTCAAATGCGGTTCCGGTGAGACTGCGACCACTGCCTGCAGCCATATGATTGATCACTGCATCAACGTAGATATCCACACCAACCGCTTTACACCGCTGTACCATATCGATGAATTCAGCACGATTGCCACTGCGACTTATTAATACATAGCTAACCGGTTGATAACGCGTCCACCATTGTGAACCGGCTCTGTGTTCACTCGGCGGCGATACCTGCACGGTGCTGTAGCCATGTGGCCCAAGAAACGCCTCACATTCAGCTGCAATGTCAGGCCAGCGCCATTCAAACAGGTGTACAAAAGTGTCGGCCTGTAAATCAGGCTGCGCCATGAGTTTGAACGGACAACACAACGCCACGGCAAGCACGGTAAAACGCAAAAAGCGACTCAGTATGGCAAACATGATTCGAATTCCTGGCAATAAAAGAGATAACAACCCTAGGTGCTATCCGCTTTGCCCTCAATAAGAATACGTATGCAGTGAAAGTTCGTTAACCTTGTGCATTCCACAGCGTCTGAAACGACAAGTAGGCTTTTGAACCTCCTAAGCCTTCTTGTTTAGCTGCTTTTTCAGGCCTTTCAAAATTTTTGCAAAGCGCTTGTCTTCCTCGCCTTGAATTGACGCCAGGGCATTTTTTGCTTGTTCGACATCATTGGCATTTAAGCGTAGCTCGGCCAGGCGCAAGTGAGCCCAGTTCATGCTGGGTAAATGGGTCGTTTCGATATTAGTCGCGTTATATTCTTCAATGTATTGCTCAAGTGCAGTTATTCCGCTTTGGGTATAGTCACCACTCTCTACTGCAAGCTGACCAAGACGGTACTTTCCATAGAGCAAATTGCTTTTGTTCTTTTCATAGGCTTCCCACGCTTCCGACTCAGTATCTTCAACGGACACAACCGACGCCGTTAGCAGTGCAGATAACGCATTAAACGCGTCCTCGTAGCGCTCATCTGAGAGATAAAAACTGCCTAATTCGTAGCTGGCACGTATTTTCGTCTCGTCTTGCTGAGAGAGTGATTCATAGATAGCACTGGCCTTTTCCGTTTGTTCATCTTCGAGATAAAACTTCGCTTTCGCAAACTGCCCCTCAAGCGCATCGAGCGTGGCGATTTTGTCGGCCAGTTTCTCGGCCTCTTCCATATCACCGCCAGCAATAGAGGGGGCCATTAAATGAAACTGCATCAGTGCCTGATAGACGTTTACTTCTTCCGGCGCAACGGTGATCGCCGCTTCTAAACTGTGTTTCGCTTTTTCCGCATAGCCTAACGCAGAGAAAATGCTGCTCGATGCCTGCGCGCCCATTACGCTGGCATGCGTGTGATAGGCTCTGTAATCGTCTTTGTAGTGCGCTATAAATTCTTCGGCAATCTCTTCCGCGTCATCCAGATCGGTATTCATAAGCGCAGAAATAAGCATGTTGTACTGCTCAGGTGTCTTTGAATTGGTGTCTTCCAGCGCTGAAATAACGAATTCGTAATCACCTTGCTTAAAGTGCTCATCGAGCAATTCGGCGTTGATTCCGACGCTATCTGGCAATGCCTGTAACGGTAACGACAGTGACACCAGGACAGCAAAAGCCAGTGTGGATGACGCTTTTTTAAAAGTCATTTCAATTCCTTTTGATAAACACGTTGTGGAAAAATTGATGGCCTGCAACGTAACAACCAGCCAACCGTAATTTGAACATTTAACGTAAACTACCTTAGCCAGAATCATTGTAAACCGTTCATTTGTAACAAAATCAGAAACAACTCAATGTCTGGACGTGCGGGTAGCAACCGCTTATTAGAGCAACATTGACAGCAAATGTTCCTTGAATCAGGACTTATTCAGGCGCTATCGTTGTCAGAAAGAACTGGTGGGCGGGCACGTCTCGCTGAAAAAACTTGCCCATGGCGGTGAAGCCGGCTTTTTCCAATAAGTGTAAAGAGCGAGTATTGTCGCAACGACAGATCGCACTGATCTTAGAGTTAAGCCCGGACTTTGCAGCCCACCTGAGGGCTAAAGTCACCGCCTCTAATGCCAACCCCTGTCCTCTGCCATGCGGCGAAAATGCATAACCGAGATCCGGGCAATCTAAAAACGAGCGATGCAGAAAACCACATAAGCCAACGCGGCTGTCGCCTTCTACCACATCACTTTCAACTACCCAGAGACCAAAGCCTTGCTGGGAGAAACTGCTACTTGACGTATTGATATATTGTTTGGCTTCGTCGGGCTCTTTTACCCCGCGATCGCCAATAAAGTAGAGCCAGTCCGGATCGCTGGTAATTGCCAGCACGAAATCCACATCCTCTGTGGTTAGCTGACGAAAGCGCACGCGCCCTGATTCAATAACCGTATTCACGTAACAACCCGTCGATGACAGTGTGCTGCGCCGCACTGACCCGCGCAGCTCTGGGGTAATTGGGGGACGACCGGTCATTAACTCGTGGATGATTCCAGGCTTTTGTAGAGTGAATGAATTCGCGTGCTGCCGCTTCGCCGCCCAGCTCCAGGCAACCCGCCAGACACGTATCGATGTAAGATTGATTGACCGGGAAGTCATTGGTTGCCGGATGGGTATCCAGCGTTTCGCATATCCACAGGTCCCGTTCAGACAACCAGGATGCGAGAGTCTCGTTCACCTCTGCATCGTAGGGCAAGCAAAGTTGCGCCTCGCTTACCCGTGTAAAACGATAGTCCTGTTCGCGTTGTTGAATACTTGGGTCGAGGTGTGACGGTACTAACTGCGCATTTAACCAGGCATCGGCCTGTTGATACGCACCGACATAGGTTTGTTTCTCAGGCAATGAGCGTGTTACCCACGCCCGTTCAAATCCGAGTACACTGACGGCAATGCCATGATGAGGGATATTGGAATGGCGATGGCGCGAATCGGCATTCATCAGGCTGCCGTACCCCATGATAACATGGGGTTCATCAACCGCCTTCAACCACTTTTCCAGTGCCGCCGGAGTCATTGGGTATCTATTAATTTGCCGTGCGCTGGCGCACGATTTCATACAAACAAACACCCGTTGCGACCGAGACGTTCAGGCTAGAAACGCTGCCCGCCATGGGGAGTTTAACCAGCTCATCGCAATGTTCCCGGCTAAGACGTCGCATGCCTTTACCTTCTGCGCCCATCACCAGTGCCATTGGACCGGTCAGTTTGCAGTCGTAAATCAGCTGTTCCGCTTCACCTGCGGTGCCGATAACCCAGACACCCTTTTGCTGAATGTGTTTAAGCGTACGAGACAAGTTTGTCACCTGAATGAAGGGCACCACTTCGGCTGCGCCACACGCCACTTTACGCGCGGTAGCAGTTAGCCCGCCAGATTTATCCTTAGGCACAACCACGGCGTGCGCGCCCGCTGCATCAGCGGTTCGTAAACAGGCCCCAATGTTGTGAGGGTCTGTCACGCCGTCTAAAAACAATAACAGGGGAGAATCGGTATTATCCAGCAAATAGTCCAGATCACTTTCGTCGAGGGTTTTCGCCGGCTTCGCCCGGGCAACAATTCCCTGGTGCTGCTCACCATTTACTTTGTCATCCAGCACCTTGCGGTTACAGAATTGTACTGACACCCCCATACGGCGCGCGGTATTCACAATAGATTGTAAGCGCGCATCATCACGTCCTTTAAGGACCATGATTTCAATTAACCGTTCGGGTTCTTTGTCGATCACAGCCTGCAATGCATGCAGACCATAAAGCCACTCTTGCTGTGCCATTAACGTCGTTTACCTTTGTTCTTATTGGGTTTCTTTGAGCCTCGCTTTTTCGGTGGCGGGGCGGATTTGGGTGTGCCTCGACTGCCTTTGGCGTCGGCCGTTTTGCGAGGTTCCCGTTTCTTCATGACTTTGACCTTTTTACCGGTCGTCGCTTTTAACCATTTATTGTCGAGGATGAGGTCAATTTTACGCTCATCCAGATTCACTGCAGCGACTTTTACCTGTAGTTGATCGCCTAATCGGTATTGACGCGCGCCGCTGTCACCAGCCAGGCATTGTTTTACATCATCATAGCGATAGTAGTCGTCATCCAGTGAGGTAATATGCACCAGTCCGTCGATATGGTATTCGGTGATCCGCACAAAAATACCAAAACCGGTTACCGAGCTGACGACCCCTTCAAAGGTCTCGCCAACATGGTCCTGCATGAATTCACACTTGAGCCAGTCTGCAACGTCCCGGGTGGCGTCATCCGCTCGACGCTCGGTCATAGAACACTGCTCACCGAGCTGCTCAATTTCCTCTGCGCTGTAAGCTTTAGCACCGTGCACCGTCTGCCCTTGTTTCTTCAGAATTGCTTTAATTGTTCGGTGAACAACTAAGTCCGGGTAACGCCGTATGGGTGAAGTAAAGTGGGCATAGGCGTCGAGCGCCAACCCAAAGTGGCCGATATTCTCACCGTCATATATGGCCTGCTTCATAGACCGCAATAACATGGTTTGGATCAGTTCCTGATCAGGACGGTACAGTGTTTTCGATACCACGTCGGTAAAATCAGCAGGCGCCGCGCCATCGGTAATGCGGTGTGGAATGCCAATTTCACCTAAGTAAGCGGTAAATGCGGCCAATCTGTCGGCATCGGGTTTGTCATGCACCCGGAACAACGCATGCGCTTTATTCGCTTCAATGAACTGAGCGGCACTCACATTAGCCATGATCATACATTCTTCAATGAGCTTATGCGCATCATTGCGCTCAATAGGCACAATATTTTCAATTTTGCGCTGTGCATTGAACACGAATTTACTTTCCTGAGTTTCAAACTCAATGGCACCACGCAAACCACGCGCTTTTTTCAGGGCGCGATACAAATCATGCAGATTGCGTAAATGCGGTACAAAGCTTTCGTAACGCTGATGGAGTTCTTTGTCACCCTGAAGTATTTGCCAGACTTTGGTGTAGGTGAAGCGCGCGTGAGAATTCATCACTGCTTCATAAAACTGATATTGCTTGAGCTGCCCTTGCGGACTGATGGTCATTTCACACACCATACACAAGCGGTCGACTTCCGGGTTCAGCGAACACAACCCGTTCGACAGTACTTCTGGCAGCATGGGGACAACCTGGTCCGGGAAGTATACTGAGTTACCCCGGTTCAGCGCTTCTGTGTCTAAAGCTGTGCCCATTCGCACGTACTGACTGACATCGGCAATGGCGACCCAAAGCTGCCAGCCACCGTCATCCAACGGCTCACAAAATACCGCGTCGTCGAAGTCACGTGCATCTGCACCGTCAATGGTAACCAGCGGTAGTTGGCGTAAGTCGATACGTCCGGCTTTTGCTTCTTCGTCTACGGTATCACCCAACCCTTCAATTTGGCGGGTAACGCCTTTTGGCCACTGATGCGGGATATCGAACGTGCGCAGGGCCATTTCGATTTCCATGCCCGGCGCCATATGCTCGCCGAGCACTTCAACAATGCGCCCAACCGGATTTACCCGTCGACGCGGTCGCTGCGTGATCTCAACAACAACCACGTGCCCCTGACGTGCGCCGTGGGCATGCTCAGGCGGGATGATGATCTCATGATTAATTCGGCTGTCGTCAGGAATAACAACGCCCATACCTTGTTCGGTGAAATAGCGGCCAACAATGGGCTCTTTGCGCGGTTCGATAACCTGATTGATAAAGGCTTCGCGCTTACCTCGCCTGTCGGTACCACTTTCTCTGGCTTCAACAAAATCATCATGCAACAGGTTTTGCATTTGCCCTGCGCTAATAAACAAGTCGCCGGATTTGTCTTCTGGTCGCAGAAAGCCGTAACCATCGCGATGGCCAATCACGCGTCCACGAAACAGCTGCTCTTGTTGCAGCACCGCATAACGCTTTTGTTTAGTAAATTGAATTTGCCCTTCGCGCTCCATGGCGCGTAAACGGCGTTGAATACCAATACGACTGTCTTCGTCCAGCGCATTCACACTGTGGCAAATATCCATAAAGGACATGGGTTTGCCGTATTTTTTCAGTGTTTCCAGCAAATATTCACGGCTGGCGACTGGATTGTCGTATTTGGATTTTTCCCGCTCGAAATGCGGATCTTTACTCATAATATATGGATCTTCCTTATAGTCTGTTTGCAGTATAACAGCTTGCCTTCAAAGCGTGTGCCCTTTTATTTTTTGCCAAATAAAAAGGCCCGCTGAATCAGCAGGCCTTTTCAATACAACACGTAAAACGCGAAATGACTAACGTTATTGGGTTTTCATATTGCTGTGGAATGTTGCCATGTCAGCAATCGGTTTCGCGCCTTCCAGGCCTGCAAATGGCTTATCGGCAAATTTTGCACCGCGCATTTGTACAGACACTCTTGCTGCGTCTTTGTTCAGCATGGTTTTAGCGTAGAAGTCTTTTAATCCTTCCAACGTCACATTTTCAACGGCAGCAATGAGCTTTTCCTTACTGTCGAAATCATAGTTTTCTTTGTACCAATCAGCCATGAACGGCGTAACTTCATCCTGCAGGTTCTTCGGCGGCTCTTTCAGCGTAACCAATGTACTGGCTTTTAACTGCGCGAAGGTCTCTTCGGTCATGCTGTTTAGCTGCTCTACATACTCCTGCTTGAAGGTATCAAAGCGAGCCTGCATAGCCTCTACATCTTTAACCGGCGTCTGAATGTACATGGCAAAACCGGTGTAATCGCCAATTTGCACAGCTGCGCCACCTACGGCATAAGCCAACTGCTCTTCGGTACGCAATTTATCGAATGCTGCCGTGCGGAAATGACCGCGTAACACTGATGCCTGTGCCTGCGCCTCGAAGCCAGCTTCAGGGTGAACGGAAACATCAACAATGGCAACATCAGCCACATCGAGATCTTGCTGCCACAGCAGTTTTTCACCTGGCTGAGGCTTCCAGAAATCGCGGTAGTCATACGCAATGGCTTTACGATCTTCAGGCAACGCTGCAGTAATTTGTGCAACAGCACTTTCCAAATCTTTGCTGTCGTAGTTACCGAATGCAAAGACACGTAACTGATGCTCGCCCAATAAGGCCGGCATGTAGGCAGTTAAATCTGAAGGCTTGAGCGATTGCGCAGTGGCAATCAACGCCTCTGTGTTGAAGTTACCTTTACGGACCAGACGACCATAAGCATCAAATGCCTGATAGAACGGGAACTGTTTGCCCTGGTTTTGTAAGCCGCGAATGAAACGGTCTACCGCCTGGGCAAAGTTCTGTTCATTGACGTCTACCACCAGCGCGCCAAGCGCTTGTTTTAACAGCTGTGGTTGCTTGTCGGTAAAGCCTGACAGGGTCATTCTCAAGCCATTACCGTCGTTCAGTTTCAGGTTCATACCCGCAATACTGGCTTCTGTCATAAGCGCACTTTGCTGCAGCGAGTACAAATCTTTCCAAAGCGTGGTCAGCACATTCGCTTTAATATCGGTTTCGGCTTTACCGTTGTTGATATAGATTTCCATGGCGCCGCGCGGCTGATCGGCAAACGCTTTGCTTGGGTAATGCCAAACTTTAATGTCGTCTTTATCAACAACCAGCTCAGGCTTTGCTTTGCTGCCAGTGTCTTTAATTTCAAAGTTTTCAGGCAGTAGATTGTTGACTGCAGGCAACTGCAGTGGGATTTGGGGCGCTTGTTTCCAACTCGCGACTTCTTCCTGACCAATATCGGCAACCTTGTATTTACCGTCGTAGAAATGCAGCTGACTGTCCGACGGCTCGCCTTTACTGATATACCAAATGCGTAGATGTTCTGGTGTCAATTGCGCCAGTACGTCGTTAATAGCCTGAGCATCAAAGGCTTCGTAATAGTACGGCGAAGATACCGCATGTTTGGCAGGAACGTTTTGCATAGCCGCGGCCAGATTCGACACATAACCGAATTCATCGCCTTTTTCCAGGAAGCGGAACTGATTATTCAGGCTGGTTTTGATTTCGCTGAAATATTTCTCATCAACGCCTTTTTCACGAATCAGGTCGATGTATTGCATTACAACCGCCACAATAGCTTCGCGGTTTTGCATACCTGCATCGGTTAAATCAATATCAATGCTGAAAGAGCCGTAGTTCCCATACATATCAGGTGATGCGCTGGCGACCAGGTTGGAAATAAGCCCCATCCCTTTCAACTGATAGGCTGGCGTACCTGGCATCTCTGAGCCAATTAAGTACGTCAGGTATTTGTTGGGCTTTGACGCATACTGATCGCTGTTATTGGTGATGGTAAAATCAATTTTCAGCTGTTTTACGTCTTCGTTTGGCACATAGTGAATACGTTTGCCGCCGACTTTGGCAAAGTCCAGCGTCTCTGTGACTTCCGGATCTTCAATTTGCTTGTTCTTGATGTCACCAAAGTACTGGGTAGCCAGTGCTTTCATTTCACTCAGCGGACGGTTGCTGATCATCGCGACTTTCATAATATTGGCAGAATAATACTGATCGTAGAAGTTCACCGTCTCGGTGTGCAGCTTACTGCCTTCTTTGTCGCCCAGGGTTTCCAGGTTTCCGATTAGGAAACGGTTCGCCGGGTGATCACCCATCAGGTTTCGCGCCAGCTTAAACTGACCAAAGAAATCCATTTCGCGGCGCATTGACCATTCAGCATTTACCGCGTTCTTTTCTTTGTCAGTATATTCAGGGTAAAGCTTAGGGGCCTTAAAGAAATCAGAAAAACGATCTAGCGCTTCCGGGTAGCCCTCGTTATTGACCTTGAACATGTAGTTAGTGATGTCCAGCCAGGTATAAGCATTGTGCTGACCGCCATTGGCCGTCATAAAGTCGGTATAACCTTTGGTGTCAGGAAAACGCTCCGTCCCCAAAAACAACATATGCTCCAGATAGTGAGCCATACCTTGTTGAGACATAGGGTCATGCAGCAGACCAACGCTAACACTCAGTGCGGCAGCTGACTTTTCTGCGTCGGGATCTGACACCAGCATCACCTCAACGCTATTCGGTAAGGTAAACGTATCGTACTGGCGATTGTCGTTCGCAGAAATAATGACTGATGGCGCAACCGCCTCTGCATTGGTTTGTGTAGGGGTAACTTGTTTCGCTTGCTCTGCACTACATCCAGCCAGAATAGCCAGTGTAACTGCACTCATAGCAAAGAGCTTTTTCATTCTAGGTGCCTTGTATTATCTGTATTTAGTGGACATATACGTAAAACGCCGCCAAAAGACGCAATGAATGTTGCTCATCTGTCGCACGTATATGTATACCTTTTTGGGTATCGCAACATTAAGCAAACTTTGCGTCACTGGCTACTGCCCTTAAACACAGTATTGTAAAAAAGTATGTCTAATGACTGCAGAACGCAGTGCTAACGATGTTGGTCGATAAGAATGGCGTTGCCGTCGGGGTCAAGGAATGCAATGCTTTCCGGCCCCTCCCCGCCTGGTTCAGTGGGTTTTGTCAGTTCAACGCCTTGCGCAACCAGTTGCGCCTCGATCTCTCTGACATCGGTAAAACTGTCCAGGTTTCGGGCGTTTTGATCCCAACCCGGATTAAACGTAAGTACATTACCTTCGAACATGCCCTGAAACAGACCAATGATGTGGTCACCGTTTTTCATAATAAGCCAATGCTGAGTAATATCACCGCCGAACACGGT